>DAIMNI010000034.1:0-17189 GCA_036720245.1 Tissierellia bacterium
ACTGATGCTATTAATAAAGTTTTCTTTTGGCTATGGGCTATTTTTTCAATAGATTCCATATCCTCAATTACCCCAAAGAAATTTGGAGATTGAACTATAACTGCTGCTGTTTTATCATCTACATTTTTCTTTAATTCTTCTAAATCTGTGGCACCTTCACAATTTTCAATTTCAACTATTTCTAATTTTTGAAGATGTGCATAAGTCTTTAGAACCTGTCTATATTCAGGATTTATTGCTTTAGAAATTACAATTTTATTTCGTCTAGCAATATTTGATGCCATAAAAGCTGCTTCTGCTATGGCTGTTCCTCCATCATAAAGAGAAGCATTAGATACTTCCATGCCTGTTAAATCACAAATTAAGGTCTGATATTCAAAAATATATTGTAATGTTCCTTGACTAATTTCTGCTTGATATGGAGTATAGGATGTATAAAATTCTGATCTAGAGGTGATATGACCCACTATAGCTGGTATATAGTGGTCATATGCACCTGCCCCTAAGAAACATGTTAATTCATTTAAAGTCTTATTAGATTGTGATAATTTTGTCAAATAACTGCTCACTTCAAGTTCTGACATGGATTTTTTCAAATCTAATGGCCTTTTAAATTTCATTTCTTCCGGTATATCGCTAAATAAATCTTCTACAGAATTAACTCCTATGGTCTCCAACATCCTCTTTTCATCTTCACTTGTATTGGGGATGTAAGGATACATATTTTAAGCCTCCTCTAAGAATTTTTCATAATCTTCAGCTGTCATAAGTTCATCTAATTGAGCTTTATCTTTGATTTCAATTTTAACAATCCAGTTTTCATAAGGATCTTGGTTTAATAGTGCAGGATCATCTAATAATTCTTCATTAATTTCTACTATTACACCATCAACTGGCATATAAACATCTGCTGCAGCCTTTACTGATTCTACTGCTGAAAATCCTTCTTCTTTTTCAAATTCGTCATCTACTTCTGGTAGTTCTACATAAACTATGTCTCCTAATGAATCTTGAGCAAAATCAGCTAAACCTACATAGGCCTCATTGCCTTCAACTTTAATCCATTCATGATCTTCTGTGTAAAATAAGTCTTTTATTACTTTCATGATTTAAACCTCCCTATTTGTCTTTTAAAAATCTTTTATTTATTATTTTAGCCTTTACAGGCTTATTTCTAATCATTACATCAATTTCATTATCTATTTTAGTTTGATCTATATCAATTAAGGCATTTCCTATGCTCTTTTTCAAAGTAGGAGACATATATCCTGTAGTTACATAACCAATTTTTTCTCCATCTTTGTATACTTCATATTCTTCTCTTGGAATTCCTCTTCCAACCATTTCAAATCCAGCAACTTTTCGAGTTAACCCTGCTTCCCATTGTTTATTTAAAGCATCTTTTCCAATAAAGTCAGCTTCTTTATTTAATTTAACAAAGAATTTAAACCCACCTTCTAATGGATTAACTTCTCTGGATATTTCATGACCATAAAGAGGTAATGATGCCTCAAATCTAAGAGTATCCCTACATCCTAAACCAGTAGGTTTAAGACCATTTTCTTTTCCTACTTCTAATAACTTATTCCAAACTGTTACTATACCTTCTTCAGATGTATAAATTTCAAACCCATCTTCACCAGTGTATCCAGTTCTTGAAATCATACAATTTACTCCTGCAATGTCAACATTTCTCTTTAGATGAAATACCTCAATTGCTGATAAGTCTGTTTTAGTAAGTTTTTGAAGAATATTTTGGGCTTCTGGTCCTTGAAGTGCCACTTCTCCAACTTTGTCGGATATGTTTTCAATTATAATATTGAAATCCTTCTTATTATCAATCATCCATTTAAAATCTTTATCAACATTAGCGGCATTTACAACTAGAACATATTCTTCACCATTGTATTTGTAAACTAATAAATCGTCTACTACGCCCCCATCAGGATAGCACATAAAAGTATAAACTATTTGATTATCTTCCATTTTGGAAATATCGTTTGTTAATAGATAGTCTAAATAAGCTTCTGCTTCTTTACCTTTAATAACGACTTCTCCCATATGGGATACATCAAATATTCCTGCTTCATTTCTTACTGCATTGTGTTCTGGAATTAGTCCTTCATATTGTACTGGGAGTAACCATCCCGCATAATCAACTATCTTTCCACCTAATTTGACATGTTCGTCATAAAGTGGGGTTTTTTTAGCTACCATTTCTTACCACTCCTCCCTGTATATTAAGTATATTTTACCCTAAAATCCCCGTTTAAAACTAATTTTCTAAATATATAATTGGGAATTTAAAAGTATCATCAGATTTATTATACAAGAGTAGCGAAAATAATGCAATACTGTTATCATATTCATAAATATATTAATCTATCCACCTTATCTACTTTATCCACATAATTATTTATTATCTACATAGCTTATCCACATTTTAGCTTCCTCTTTTCTCTATTTCTTCTAAAAATCTTATTATGCCATTATATATTCCCTGAGCTATTTTCCTCTGATAATTCTCAGATCTTAATAATTTTTCTTCTTGTGCATTAGACAAAAATCCACATTCTACTAAAACTGCTGGAATATCTAATTCTCTTAGTAAATATACATCATCCCTTTCTTGTGGCACTCTAGTATTATTTTCATCTAATAGTATACGCAATTCTTCTTGAATACAATCTGCTAAAATCATACTTTCTTGGGAGTCTTTTTTATAAAAAACCTGTGCCCCATAATATTTAGGATCAGTAAAACTATTTAAGTGAATTGTTAAGAAAATATCACATAATTCCCTTTCAATTATTTCTTTTCTGCTTTCTAAATCTTCCCTTTTATTATCTGATAAAGCCTTTTCATTTCCTCTAGTCATAACAACACTTCCACCATTAGCTTTAATTATTTCTTTTAGTTTTAAAGCTATTTTTAAATTTATTTCCGCCTCTCCTATACCATTTTTGCTTACAGTTCCAGGGTCAACTCCACCATGGCCTGGATCTATTCCTATAATTTTATTGCCAATAGGTGTGTTCATTGTAGTTATGGATTTGTTTTTTAAAAATATTATTAATAAAGCTATAAGTATAAGAATTATGGATAAGAAAATATATAATTGTTTTTTTCTAATATACATTATTTTCATATTATCCCCCCCTAATGAAATATATGGTTAAGGGATACTTTGTATTACAAAAAGAGATAATAAAAAAGCTCCCTTATGGAAGCTTTTAATATTATCTCTTTGAGAATTGTGGTGATTTTCTTGCACCTTTTAAACCGTATTTCTTTCTTTCTTTCATTCTAGAATCTCTAGTTAAAAATCCTGCTTTTTTAAGTGCTGGTCTTAATTCTTCATCAGATTCTATTAAAGCTCTAGATATACCATGCCTAATAGCTCCAGCTTGGCCTGTAAATCCTCCACCATGAACATTTACAAATACATCGTATTTATCTATGGTATCGGTTATCAATAAAGGTTCTTTAATAAGAACTTTCAATGTATCATAATCAAAATATTCTTCAACATCTCTATCATTTATAGTAATTTTTCCACTGCCAGGAAGTAATCTAACTCTTGCAACAGAGGTCTTTCTTCTTCCTGTGCCCATATATTGTATACTAGCCAATTATAATCCTCCTCTCTCAAAATACTAAAACTCATATATTTCTGGTCTTTGTGCTTCATGATTATGTTCTGGTCCACTATATACTTTTAGTTTTTTATACATTTGTCTTCCCAATCTATTTTTAGGCATCATGCCCTTAACAGCTAATTCAATTGCCTTTTCAGGGTTTTTTTCCATCATTTGTTTATAAGGTACTGCTTTTAATCCACCTGGATAACCAGTGTGGTAATAGTATTTTTTCTGTTCTAATTTTTTTCCAGTTAATTTTACTTTATCTGCATTTATTATTATTACAAAGTCCCCAGTATCTACATGAGGAGTATATATTGGCTTATGTTTACCTGTCAATATAGTTGCAACTTCTGTTGCCAATCTACCTAATACTTTGTCTTCAGCATCTATTACATACCATTTTCTTTCCATTTCTTCTGGCTTAGCCATATAGCTCTTCATTTTTTTCCCTCCTTATTTCCTCATTGGGTTTCAAAAAGTTCCGGGGCTTTTCAAAACACTCTAATATATTCTAATACATGTAAATATCAATGTCAATACCCATTTTAATAATATACCTTTTCTAAATATAATCCTTGAGCTGCTGCAGTACGTCCTGCAGCTTTTCTATCTTTACAATTAATTATTTTAGGAATATCTTCAGGCTGAATTCTCCCTCTACCTATGTCTATCAAAGTGCCTGCTATAATTCTTACCATATTATATAAAAATCCATTTCCCTCTATTTTTAATTTAATAAAGTATCCACATTTTTCTAAGGCAATACTATTTATAGTTCGACGAGTATCTTCCAAACTATTCTTCGAACCTGCGAAAGAAATAAAATCATGGGTACCTAAAAAATATTCAGTTCCTTTCTCCATTTTTTCAAAGTCTAATACATAGGGTACATAATATGAATAATTTCTATACAATGGACTTCTAGTAGTATTATTATAAATTAAATATGAATATTCTTTAGCTATTGCATCATATCTTGAATGGAAATTTAAATCTACTTCTTCTGATTCTATAATGACAATATCCCAAGGTAATTTTCTATTTAAGGCGCTTTTAAATTTTTCCCCAGGAATACTAGATTTAGTATAAAAATTTGCCACCTGTCCCCTAGCATGAACTCTACCGTCTGTTCTACCAGAACCTGTTAAATTTACTTTATCTCCTGTGGCTTTAAAAATAGCTTCCTCTATCTTAGATTGAATACTGATGCCATTATTTTGTTTTTGCCATCCTATATAATTGGTGCCATCATATTCGATGGTTATTTTAATATTTCTCATACTATACCCCTAAATATAATTAATATATTTAGTAGATATGATAAATCCAAAAAATATAGCGGATATAATTGAGGCTAAGGCATCTTCTTTATCTAAGGATAGTTCATGTAATCTAGTTCTATTCTCCCCACCTCTATAGCATCTCGCTTCCATAGCAATAGCCAATTCATCTGCCCTTCTAAAGGCATTTACAAATAAGGGTACTAATAATGGCACCAAATTTTTTGCCCTATTTATTACATTCCCAGATTCAAAATCTGCACCTCTGGCCATTTGAGCCTTCATAATCTTATCTGTTTCCTCTAAAAGAGTAGGGATAAATCTAAGGGCTATGGTCATCATCATTGCCAATTCATGAGCTGGTAATCCTATTTTTTTAAAAGGGGATAATAGGCTTTCAATTCCATCAGTTAAAGATATTGGCGATGTAGTAAGAGTTAATAGTGAAGTTCCAATAATTAAAAAGATCAGTCTTAAGGCCATAAATACTGCCTGACTAAGACCTTCCTTAGTTATGGTTAAAGGCCCTAGGGCATATAGAACTTCCCCCTTAGTTAAAAACACATTAATAACAAATGTTATAATTATTATTAACATTAATGGCCTTAGACCTTTTAATACAAAGCTTATGGGAATTTTAGAAAGCATTATAGAAAAAAGTATAAATGCAAAAATAAGGATATATGGATAGAAATCCTTTATAAAAAATAATGCCACTATAAATATTATGGATATTAATATTTTAACTCTAGGGTCTAATTTATGTACAAATGTATCCCCTGGAAAGTATTGACCTATTGTAATATCTTTAAGCATTTTTTCTACTCCTTAAAAAGTTTATTATTTCAACTTTAGCTTCTTCTACAGTTAATATATCATCTTTAACATTATTTCCCTTTTCTTTATATTTTCTCATAAAAGAAGTAATTTGAGGAATTCCCAATCCCAATTTTTCTAATTCCTCTGCCTGTTTAAATATTTCTCTACTGCTTCCTTCCATTGCTATTTTACCATTATGCATTACAATTATTCTATTTACCAATTTCGCTATATCTTCCATACTATGGGAAACTAAGATAATAGTTATTCCCTCTTTTTCATATATTTCTTGTATTTTCCCTAGTATATCATCTCTACCTCTTGGGTCTAAACCTGCGGTAGGCTCGTCTAAAATTAATACACTAGGTTTCATAGCCAATACGCCAGCTATGGCCACTCTCCTTTTTTGGCCTCCACTTAATTCAAAAGGTGATCTATCCTTTAGTTTTTCAAAATCTAGTCCTACTAATTCCATGGATTTCTTTACTCTTTGATGAACTTCTTCTTCCCCTAATTTTAAATTTTTAGGCCCAAAAGCTATATCCTTATATATGGTTTCTTCAAATAATTGATGTTCTGGATATTGGAAAACTAAACCTACTTTTTGCCTAATTTCCCTTAGGTTTGCATCCTTAGAAGTAATATCTACCCCATCTACTATGATTTTCCCTGAAGTAGGTTTGATTAAACCATTTAAATGCTGCACTAATGTAGATTTTCCAGAACCTGTATGTCCTATTAAACCTATAAAATCCCCTTTGTTTATATTTAAATTAATATTATCTAAGGCTTTTTTTTCAAAGGGGGTATTGGGATTATATATATAATTTATATTTTCTAATTGCATTATCATAAGGCATCTACCAATTCCTCTACTGTCAATATATTTACTGGCACCTTAAAACCTTCCTTGTTTAATTCATAGGCCAATTCTGTAACCTGAGGCACATCTAATCCATGTTTTTTTACCAATTCTACCTGAGAGAAAATTTCCCTAGGAGTGCCTTCCATTACAATTTCTCCTTCTTCCATTACAAGGATTCTATCTGCTTCTACAGCTTCATCCATATAATGGGTGATATGAATTATAGTTTTATTTTCTTCTTTATTTAATTTCTTTATGGTATTTATAATTTCTCGTCTTCCAATAGGGTCTAACATGGCTGTAGGTTCATCTAATATAATACACTCTGGTCTCATAGCTAATATTCCTGCTATAGCAATTCTTTGTTTTTGCCCTCCTGAAAGTAAATGAGGAGCATGATCTTTGTACTCTGTCATCTCTACTATTCTTAGGGCTTCATCTACCCTTTCCCTAATTTCTAAAGGTGGAACCCCCTGGTTTTCTGGCCCAAAGGCTACATCTTCTTCTACTATGGTGGCTACTATTTGATTGTCTGGATTTTGAAATACCATACCTGCTGTTTCCCTTATATCCCAAGTATGTTCTTCATCCTTAGTATTCATGCCATTTACATAGACATCTCCAGATGAAGGCAATAAGAGTCCATTCATCATTTTAGCTAAAGTAGATTTGCCAGAGCCATTATGCCCAAGTATTACCAGATGTTCTCCTTTATTTACATCTATATTTATATCCTTTATGGCTAGGTGAATTTTTTCATCACTAAAGGAGTTATATTCATATGAGACATTTTTAACCTCTATCATTTTTTCTACCATTTCTATCCCCTAACTTTTGTTGTTTTCTTAGTATAATATAACATAAGCTTATTCAATTGACAATTGATAATTGACAATTGTCAATTAAAATCGAGATCCTTCGCTTACGCTCAGGATGACAGAAGCCAAATGAAGGGGACAGTCCCCAATGTTTGATTTCAAATGAAAGGCTCTGCATACCTATTGAATAGATATAAGTAAGGACTGTCCCTTTCATTTGAATTGAAAAAAGGGACTAAGTGTTTATACTTAATCCCCCACCCTTTATACTAATTCTAAGATGGCCATTTCAGCACCATCACCTCTACGGGGACCTAGTTTTAATACTCTAGTGTATCCGCCATTTCTATCTTCATATTCTGGTGCTATTTCTTCAAATAATTTGGTTACAACAGTTTCATCATATATATATGCTAAAACTTGCCTTCTAGCATGTAAATCGCCTCTTTTAGCAAGAGTGATCATTTTTTCAGCCATTCTTTGTGTTTCCTTTGCTTTATGCACTGTGGTTTCAATTCTGCCATTTTTAAATAACGATGTTACTTGATTTCTAAGCATTGCATTTCTATGAGCAGTAGGGCGACCAAGTTTTCTAAGTGTTGCCATATATATCCCTCCTTCTTGCCTTTACTCATCACTTTTCCTTAAAGATAGATCTAATTCAGCTAATTTAGCTTGAACCTCTTCCAGGGACTTTTTACCCAAGTTTCTTACTTTCATCATATCTTCTTCAGTTTTTTGGATTAGTTCATCCACTGTATTAATACCGGCTCTCTTTAGACAATTATAGGATCTAACTGAAAGATCTAATTCTTCAACTGTCATTTCCAAGACTTTTTCTTTTTGATCTTCTTCTTTTTCAACCATTATTTCTACATCATTTACATGTTCTGTTAAATATATAAATAAATCTAAATGTTCTGTTAAGGTTTTTGCTCCTAATGATGTTGCTTCATCTGGTTTCATAGTGCCATTAGTCCATACTTCAAGAGTTAATTTGTCGTAATCTGTAATCTGTTCCACCCTTGTGTTTTCAACTAGAAAATTAACTTTTTTTACAGGAGTAAATGAAGAGTCTACAGGTATAACTCCTATAGCCTGATCCTCTCTTTTATTTCTTTCAGCGACATAATATCCTCTGCCCTTTATCATTTCTAATTCCATATATAGTTCTCCATCCTCGTTAATGGTAGCTATATATAAATCCTTATTTATGATTTCCACATCTGGGCCTGTAATAATATCCCCTGCTGTTACAATTTGAGGACCTTTTGCCTCTAATCTTAATATAACAGGTTCATCACAGTACATTTTAGCTGCTATATCCTTTATATTTAAAATAATTTCTGGAACATCTTCTAATACGCCTGGTATAGTTGAAAACTCATGTAATACATCTTGAAACTTAATGGAAGATACTGCAGCTCCTGGTAGGGAGGATAAAAGCACTCTTCTCATGCTATTTCCTAAAGTAGTGCCAAATCCCCTTTCTAAAGGTTCTACAACAAACTTTCCATAAGTGTTATCCTCACTTATTTCCACAATCTCTATTCTTGGCTTTTCAAATCCTATCATTAACATTAACCCTCCTTATATTTAGTATTATTAAAGGACGAGGGCAACTGATTCTATTATAGATATTATTTAGAATATAACTCAACTATTAAGTGTTCTTCTATTGGAATATCAATATCTTCTCTAGCTGGTTCGGCTACTATCCTACCTTTTAATTCATCAGGACTAATTTCTAGCCAGGGTACTGTATTACCCCTATGATTTTCTACTAATTCCTTAAATTTAGGACTATTTTTAGATTTAGCCTTTACTTCAACTTCATCTCCTACTTTCATAGTAGAGGATGGTATATCTACCTTTATGCCATTTACTAGAAAATGTCCATGGGTAACTAATTGTCTTGCCTCTGCCCTAGATTCTGCATAACCCATTCTATATACTACATTGTCTAATCTAAGTTCTAGTAATTTTAATAAGTTTTCCCCAGTAATACCATGCATTCTATCTGCCATATTGAAATATTTTCTCATTTGAGATTCTTGAATTCCATAAAATCTACGAACTTTTTGCTTTTCTCTTAACTGTAATCCATATTCAGTTACTTTCTTTCTAGACTGCCCATGTTGTCCTGGTGCATAATTTCTCTTTGCAACTGGACATTTATCTGTATAGCATTTATCTCCTTTTAAATATAATTTCTGCCCTTCCCGTCTGCATAATCTACATACTGGACCTGTATATCTTGCCATTTCCTTTACACCTCCTATATTAAACCCTTCTACGTTTTGGTGGTCTACAACCATTATGTGGTATTGGGGTAGTATCCTTAATTAAATTTACCTCTAAGCCTGAGGCCTGTAAAGATCTAATTGCAGCTTCTCTGCCAGATCCTGGTCCCTTAACATATACTTCTACTGATTTTAAACCATGTTCCATAGCTTTTTTAGCTGCCTCTTCTGCAGCTTGCTGTGCTGCAAAGGGTGTGGATTTCCTTGAACCTCTAAATCCTAATTGCCCTGCGCTAGCCCAAGATATAACATTACCTTGCAAATCAGTTAATGTTACCATTGTATTGTTAAAGGTGGATGAAATATGAGCCTGACCTCTTTCTATGTTTTTTCTTTCTCTTTTTCTTACACGAGTAGTTTTACTCTTTTTAGTTGCCAATTTCCTTCCCTCCTTTCACTATTTCTTACCTTTTTTTCCGACTTGTCTCTTAGGACCTTTGCAAGTTCTTGCATTAGTTTTAGTTCTTTGACCTCTAGATGGCAATCCTCTTCTGTGTCTCATGCCTCTATAGCAACCAATTTCTCTTAATCTCTTTTGATTTAACGCAACATCTCTTCTTAAATCCCCTTCAACATGGTATTCATCTATAATACCTCTTAGAGTGTTTACTTCAGCTTCAGTTAAATCCTTTACTCTTGTATTTGGTTCCACATTGGCCTTTTGTAATATTTCATTTGATCTAGATCTACCTATTCCGTATATATAGGTTAGTCCAATTTCTACCCTTTTATCCCTTGGCAAATCTACGCCTGCAATTCTAGCCATTATCTATCTACACCTCCTAATGTCTATATATAAACCTAACCTTGTACTTGCTTATGTTTTGGATTTTCGCAAATTACCATTACTTTACCTTTTCGTCTGATAATCTTGCATTTTTCACACATCTTTTTTACTGATGGTCTAACTTTCATTTAAATCCCTCCTATGCTACTTGTTTCGCCAGGTAATTCTTCCCCTAGTTAAATCATAGGGTGATAATTCTACCGTTACCCTATCTCCAGGGAGTATTCTAATATAATTCATCCTTAATTTTCCAGAAATATGTGCCAATATTTCATGGCCATTTTCTAATTTCACTTTAAATATGGCGTTTGGCAAGGCATCCACTACAGTACCTTCCACTTCAATAATATCTTTTTTAGACATTAAATTATCGAACCTCCTATTCCTCGTTTTAATAACTCTTATTGAAAGGTTCTAGCAATTTTCTAATATAGGCATTATTTATTTTTAGATTGTTTTCCTGCTTATATTCCAGTTCTTTTAATACTGCATTATAAACAGTCAAATGTTTTATCTTTTTTTTCTTTGGATTATCTAATTTTCTTATATCGCCATCCACTATTAAAACATGGCTTTCATCTAGTATTTCTAATACTAAAAAAATATTGCCTTTATCCCTACCAGCTCTGGACTTAACCACCTGTCCTACGACTATATCCCTAGTCGAATCCATAGAGTTCACCTCTTTACTGGCATATTATTAATTAATTGGAGAAAGGCAATTGCCTTTCTCTAAAACTATTCTTCTAAAGCCTTTACAATTTCTTCAAATAATAGTTTTTTATCTTTTGAGCCATCTATATTTAATATTAACCCTTTTTCACTATAATAATCAATTAAAGGTTCAGTTTGTTTGTGATATACTTCAATTCTTTTCCCCACAGTTTCTACTGTATCATCATCTCTTTGATAAAGTTTACCACCACAATTATCACAAATTCCTTCTTCTTTTGAAGGAGTAAATTTAATATGGTAAACTGCTCCACAGTCCTTACATATTCTTCTTCCGATGGCTCTTTCTATTAAAATTTCATTTTCCACCTCTAGATTGATTACTTTATCTAGTTTTAAACCCATTTTAGAAAGAACACTGTCTAGTGTCTCTCCTTGATTTAAAGTTCTTGGAAATCCATCTAATAAAAAGCCATTTTTGCAATCCTCTTTTTGAAGTCTATCTTCTACAATGGATATTACTAATTCATCTGGAACTAGTAAGCCTTTATCCATGTATTCTTTAGCTTTTTCCCCTAATTCTGTTTGATTTTTAATATTTTCTCTGAATATATCTCCAGTTGATATATGAGGTATATTATATTTTCCAACTATAGCTGATGCTTGAGTTCCCTTGCCTGCACCAGGAGGCCCAAGTAAAATTAGTCTCAATATATTCATCTCCTATAGTTTTATTTTAGTTTTATTTTAAGAAACCTTTATAATGTCTCATTAACATTTGAGATTCTATTTGTTTTACTGTTTCAAGTGCCACGCCTACTACAATTATTATAGCTGTTCCACCGAAATTAATATTTAGCTTAAATAAATGGGACAGTATAATTGGTAATGAAGCAATAAGTGCTAAGGATAATCCTCCTACAAAAGTTATTCTAGATATAACTTTATTTAAATACTCTGATGTAGGTCTACCAGGTCTAATTCCTGGAATAAATCCACCATATTGCTGTAGGTTTTTAGCATATTCTACAGTGTTAAATTGAATGGCTGTATAAAAATAGGTAAAGAACATAATTAACAATACATTTAATATGGAATAAATCCATACTCCTACAGTTCCTTGCACTGAAAAATATTTAGTTAGCCATTCTGAAGGCTGACCCTTAAAGAACAATACTAAAGTCTGTGGGAATGCCAATAATGAAGTTGAAAATATTACAGGAATAACCCCGGACATAGAAACCTTTAAAGGTATATGGGTATTTTGTCCACCGTACATTTTTCTTCCAACTACTCTCTTTGCATATTGTACAGGTATTCTTCTTTCCCCTTCTTGTAATGCTACTACTATTGCTATAATAATTAGAGCTATCGCTACAAATAAAATTAATTTTATTAAGGGTAATGCTCCAACTTTTACTAATTGTATCGATTTAACTATTTCTGCAGGAATTCTAGATATAATTCCTACAAAGATGATTAATGAGATACCATTACCAATACCTCTATCTGTAATAAGATCCCCTATCCAAATTAAAAATGAAGTACCAGCTATTAAAGATACTATTATTATAGTGTTTTGTAAAAAACCTTCTGCTACTACCGCTCGACCGAAAAATCCTCTAGTCATAAATATAGCTTGAAAAGCTGCAAGACCTATACCAGCATATTTAGTCCATTTAGCAATTTTCTTTCTTCCTTCTTCCCCTTCCTTAGCTATTTCTTCTAGCTTTGGAATGGCAATAGTTAAAAGCTGTAGTATTATAGATGCAGTAACATATGGATATATATTTAGTGCAAATATACTAAAATTACTAAAGGTACCTCCTGCCATTAGGTCTAAGAATTCTAATACTCCACCTTGACCTAATTCAAACATTTCTTTAATTATTTTCTTATCCATATAAGGTACTGGTACACTAGAGCCAAGTCTAATAACTAATAGCATCAATATAGTAAAGATGATCTTCTTCCTAATTTCTGGTATTCTCCAAGCATTTTTTAGGGTTGATAACATCTATATCACCTCTACCCTTCCCCCTGCAGCTTCAATTTTTTCAGCAGCTGTTTTGCTAAATTGATGAGCTTTTACAGTAAGTTTTTTTTCAATACTTCCATTTCCCAATATTTTTACACCATCTACAATTTTCCCTCTTTTTAATAAACCTTCTTTAATTAGAAGTTCTGGTGTAATTACAGTTCCTTCTTCAAATCTATTTAATTCACTTACATTTATAATAGCATATTCTTTAGCGAATATATTTGTAAAGCCACGTTTTGGCATTCTCCTCATTAAAGGCATTTGACCGCCTTCAAAGCCTGGTCTTACACCACCACCAGATCTAGATTTTTGACCACCAAGTCCTCTACCTGAAGTTTTCCCATGGCCTGAGCTTATGCCTCTACCTACTCTTTTACGTTCCTTTGATGGGACTTCAGGTTTTAAATCATGAAGTTTCATTAGTACACCTCCTCAAAATTTATTGTACTTCAACCATGTAGTCTACTTGAGCTATCATACCTCTGATTTGAGGGGTATCTTCTTTTTCCACTACCTGGCCAACTTTTTTAAATCCAAGAGCCTCAACGGTTTTCTTATGTTTTTCTGGTCTCCCAATGGGAGATTTGACCAATTTTATTTTTATCTTAGCCATTGTACTCCCCTCCTAACCTAATATTTCATCTACTGTTTTGCCTCTTAATTTGGCTACATCTTCTGCTCTTTTTAAATTAGTTAAAGCATCCATAGTGGCATTTACTACATTTCTTGGATTATTTGAACCTAAAGATTTGGTTCTAATATCTTTAATTCCTGCTAACTCACATACCGCACGAACTGGTCCACCAGCACTTACTCCAGTACCTTCTTTAGATGGCTTAAGTAAAACTCTTCCCGCACCATATTCGCCAATTATTTCATGAGGTATGGTAGTGCCAACTATTGGGATTTCTATAACGTGCTTTCTAGCATCTTGAATGGCTTTTCTAATAGCTTCAGGAACTTCTAATGCCTTTGCCATACCAACACCTACATGGCCATTTTCGTCTCCTACTACTACAAGAGCACTAAATCTAAAGTTTCTACCACCTTTTACAACCTTAGTTACACGGTTGATGCTTACAACTCTTTCTTTTAAATCCAATTCATTTGGATCTATATATGAACGTTCCACTTATTTCCCTCCTTCGTTTAAAATTTAAGACCTGCTTCTCTAGCACCATCGGCTAATTCTTTTATCCTTCCGTGATAGATATATCCGCCTCTGTCAAATACTACCTCACTAATACCTTTGTCTAGAGCTCTTTTGCCTACTAGACTACCTACTAATTTAGCAGCTTCTTTATTATGAGTAGAATCTAATTGTGTTTTTAATTCATTATCTAAAGTAGAGGCTTGTGCCAATGTATGCCCATTTATATCGTCGATAATTTGTGCATATATATGACTATTAGATCTAAATACATTTAATCTTGGCTTTTCAGGAGTTCCATAAACTTTTTGTCTAACTCTTTCATGTCTTTTTTGTCTCATTTCATTTTTATTAACTTTTTTAAGCAATCCTATTCACTCCCTTCTACTTACCTGTCTTACCAGCCTTACGCCTTACATATTCATTAGAATATCTAACACCTTTTCCCTTGTAAGGTTCTGGTTTTCTAAAGTCTCTAATTACAGCTGCATGATTTCCAACTAATTGTTTATCGATGCCTTTTACTATTATTTGATTGGCATTTGGAACCTCTACTTCGATTCCCTCTGGGTCTTCTAATTCAATTGGATGAGAATAACCTAAGTTTAAAATTAATTTTTTCCCTTGCTTTTGTGCCCTATATCCAGTTCCTTGTATTTCTAATGTTTTAGAATAACCATTAGTTACGCCTTCTATCATATTTGCAATTAAAGTTCTAGTTAATCCATGTAACGATTTATATATTTTTTTCTCAGATGGCCTTTCCACAAGGATTTGATTTTCTTCTATTTTAATTATCATATCTTCGTTTAATTGTTGTGCCAATTGCCCCTTTGAGCCCTTTACTTCAATATGATTATTATCATTTAGTTTTACTTCTACACCATTTGGTATATCTATTGGTTGTAATCCTATTCTTGACATATCTGCACCTCCTATTCCTTTAGAGTAGGTATATTACCATACATAGCAAATAACCTCTCCACCTACACCTTCACGTCTAGCATCTTTATCCGTTTTTATGCCTTTCGATGTTGAAAGGATTGCTATTCCAAGGCCTCCTAATACTCTAGGTATTTCATCGTTTTTAACATAAACTCTTAGGCCTGGCTTAGATATTCTCTTTATTCCACTTATTACTTTTCCATTATTTTGGTCATATTTTAATTCTATTCTAATAACCCCTTGTTTTCCATCCTCTATTACATTAAAGCCCTTTATAAAACCTTCATCTACTAAGATTTGAGCTATTTCTGTTTTAATATTAGAGGCAGGAATATCCACAGTATCATGTTTTGCATTATTTCCATTCCTTATTCTAGTTAACATATCTGCAATTGGGTCAGTCATCATATTTAGCTACCTCCTTTCATAACTGTAATACTACCAGCTTGCTTTTCTAACGCCAGGAATTTGACCTTTATGAGCTAATTCTCTAAAACAAATACGACATAATCCATATTTTCTTAGATAGCCATGAGGTCTTCCGCATATTTTACATCTATTATATTCTCTGGTGCTAAACTTAGCCTTTCTATTTTGCTTAGCAATCATTGATTTTTTAGCCAAAATTTTTTCCCTCCTTCTTTACTTTTTAAAGGGCATACCCATAATTTCTAAAAACGCCTTTGCTTCTTCATCAGTTTTAGCAGTTGTAACAATTACTATATCCATTCCTCTTATGGATTCTACCATATCATAATCTATTTCAGGAAAAATTAATTGCTCTTTTATGCCTAGTGCATAATTTCCTCTGCCATCAAAAGATGAATTGTTTAAACCACGGAAGTCTCTAACCCTTGGTAATGATATATTCATCAATTTATCTAGAAAATCATACATTTTTTCTCCTCTTAAAGTAACTTTTGTACCAACATTCATTCCCTCACGAAGTTTAAAATTAGCAATGGATTTTTTAGATTTTGTAATAACTGGTTTTTGACCTACTATAAGTTCTAATTCCTTAACTGCTGCCTCTAGAGTTTTAGGGTTTTCTTTAGCCTCTCCAACTCCCATATTTACAACAATTTTTTCTAACTTTGGAACTTCCATTATATTTTCATATTGAAATTTTTCCATTAATGCTGGTACAACTTCGTTTTGATATTTTTCTTTTAATCTGGAAGTCATTCCTATTACCTCCTTTCAATAGTACATTATTTATCTAATATTTCTCCACATTTTTTGCAAACTCTCACTTTTGAACCATCTTCTAAAATCTTGTGCCCTACTCTAACTCCAACTTTATCTTTATCGCAATAATACATAACTTTAGATGCATTCATTGCCCCTTCCATTTTAAGAATTCCACCTTGTTGAGTTGGCCCTTGAGCTTTTATATGCTTTGTAATCATATTTATTCCTTCAACAATTACCTTATTTTCTTTTGGCAATACTTTTAATATTTTTCCTTTTTTGCCTTTATCTTTACCAGAAATGACTATTGCAGTATCTCCGCTTTTTACATGCATACTCTACACCTCCTCTTATAGTACTTCCGGTGCTAAGGATATTATCCTCATAAAATTACCTTTTCTTAACTCCCTAGTTACAGGGCCAAATATACGTGTTCCTACTGGATTATTGTCTTCTTTAAGAATAACAGCTGCATTATCATCAAATTTAATATAAGAACCATCATTTCTTCTTACACCGTGCTTTGTCCTTACGATTACAGCTTTTACTATATCTCCTTTTTTAACAACTCCTCCAGGTGTTGCAGATTTAACAGAACAAACTACTATATCTCCCACATTAGCGTATTTTTTATTGGTACCGCCCAATAAAAAATACGCTAATGTGGGAGATAT
>DAIMNI010000034.1:17199-22716 GCA_036720245.1 Tissierellia bacterium
CTCCTTTCCAGGCATAAGGACTATTTTGCTTTTTCTACTATATTTACAACTCTAAAGTATTTATCTTTACTTAAAGGCCTGGTTTCCATAATTTTTACAGTATCACCAGTCCTACATTCATTATTTTCATCATGTGCCTTAAACTTAGTAGTTTTTTTAATTTGTTTTTTATATAGTGGATGTGTAACAAATGTTTCTACGGCCACTACTACTGTTTTATCCATTTTATCACTAACAACGCGGCCTATTCTCATTTTACGGTTTTTTCTATCCATATGAGGTTAAACCTCCCTTCCTATACCTAATTCTCGTTCCCTAATAATTGTCTTAACACGAGCTATATCTTTTCTTACTGCCTTAATCCTCATAGGATTATCTAGCTGACCTGTGGATAATTGAAATCTTAAATTAAATAATTCATTTTTTAAATCTAATAATTCATGATTTAACTCTTGATCAGTCATTTGGCGGATTTCATTAACCTTCATTAGCTTCACCACCCTTTTCATCTCCATCATCACGGGTAACAAACTTTGTCTTTATAGGTAATTTATGTGCTGCCAATCTCATAGCTTCCCTAGCTATTTCTTCTGATACTCCACCCATTTCGAATAATATTCTTCCTGGTTTTACAACTGCTACCCAGTATTCTGGGGAACCTTTCCCAGAACCCATACGTGTTTCTGCTGGTTTTTCTGTTACAGGCTTATCTGGAAATATCTTAATCCAAATATTACCGCCTCTCTTAACATATCTAGTCATAGCACGTCTGGCAGCCTCTATTTGATTAGATGTTATCCAAGCTGGTTCTAAAGCTTGTAATCCATATTCTCCATAAGTTAATGTATTTCCTCTTGTTGCATTTCCTTTCATTCTTCCTCTATGAATTCTACGATATTTTACTCTTTTAGGCATTAACATTCTACCTTCCTCCTTCCTACAGATATTTCTAAATTACTTTTTTATTTCTTTCTTTTCATCTTCAGCTTCTACCTTTTTAGTAGGAAGAATTTCTCCCTTATATATCCAAACCTTTACGCCTAATTTACCATAGGTAGTATTTGCTTCAGCAAAACCATAGTCTATATCTGCTCTTAATGTTTGTAGTGGTATAGTGCCTTCACTATAGCCTTCAGTTCTAGCCATATCAGCTCCACCAAGTCTTCCAGATACCTGAGTCTTTATACCTAATGCTCCAGATCTTCTAGTTCTTTGGATTGCCTGTTTCATTGCTCTCCTAAAGGATACCCTTCTTTCCAATTGAGCAGCAATATTTTCTGCTACTAATTGTGCATCTAATTCTGGCACCTTAATCTCTTCTACATTTACTATTACTTTTTTACCAGTCATTTTTTCTAAATCTTCTCTAAGAGCTTCTACTCCAGAGCCGCCTTTACCTATGACCATTCCTGGCTTTGCAGTATATACTGAAAGTTTAATTCTATTGGCAAATCTCTCTATTTCAATTTTAGAAATACCAGAAATAAACAGTTTTTCTTTTACATATTCACGAATTTCATAGTCTTCTACTAAATAATCACTAAATTTCTTATCATCTGCATACCATGTTGAGTCCCAATCTTTGATTATACCAACTCTTAGTCCATGTGGGTTTACCTTTTGACCCATTAATTATCCCTCCTTTTCTATTCTCTCTCCTTGACTACAATTCCAATGTGGCTAGTTCTCTTTATTATTGGATAAGCCATTCCTCTTGCCCTAGGTCTCCATCTTTTCATTTGAGGACCATCATTGGCATAGGCTTCCTTTATATATAAATTATCTCTATCCATATGAAAATTATTTTCTGCATTGGCAATAGCCGAATTTAAAACTTTTTCTAATTCTTTAGCACCTTGTTTAGGTGTAAATTTTAGGATTGTCAAAGCTTCATCTACATGTTTCCCTCGAATTTCATCACATATAAAATTAACTTTTAAAGGCGAGATTCTCACATACTTAGCTAAGGCTCTAGCTTCCATCCTATTTCCCTCCTTCATACTCTCTATTATTTATTTTAAAGCAGTTGATTTTTCAGTTTTATCTCCATGTCCCCTAAAGGTTCTAGTAGGTACAAATTCACCTAATTTATGGCCTACCATATCTTCTGTAATATATATTGGAACGTGTTTTCTTCCATCATGTACAGCTATAGTATGGCCTACCATTTGTGGAAATATAGTTGAACGGCGAGACCAGGTTTTAATTACTTTTTTCTGATTATTTTTATTTAATTCATCTATCTTTTTAAGAAGATGGTCATCACAAAAAGGTCCTTTTTTGAGAGATCTACCCATTATCTTTCCTCCTTCCAGACAATTGTATAATTTATTTATTTCTTTCTCTTTCTAACTATATACTTATCTGATTTCTTATTTTTCTTTCTAGTCTTATACCCTAATGTAGGTTTGCCCCATGGAGTTAATGGTGAAGGCATACCAATTGATGTTCTTCCTTCTCCACCGCCGTGTGGATGGTCTACTGGGTTCATAGCACTACCTCTTACATGAGGTCTTTTGCCTTTATGTCTAGATTTGCCAGCTTTTCCTACAGTTAAGTTTTCATGTTCAATATTACCTGTTTGACCTATTGTAGCTCTACAATCTTGAAGTACTAATCTGAATTCTCCAGAAGGAAGTCTCAGTGTAGCATATTTACCTTCCTTACCCATTAATTGAGCTGAAGAACCAGCTGATCTAACCATTTGGCCACCCTTGCCTGGTTTTAACTCTATATTGTGAACTGTAGTACCTACAGGTATAAACTTAAGTGGTAATGCATTTCCTATTTTAATATCTGCATTTTCACCTGACTCTACCATATCCCCTACTTTTAATTTATTAGGAGCAAGTATATATCTTTTTTCTCCATCCACATAGTGTATAAGTGCAATATTTGCAGTTCTATTTGGATCGTATTCAATAGCCGCTACTCTTCCAGGTACACCATCTTTATTTCTCTTAAAATCTATAATTCGGTATTTTTTCTTAGTCCCGCCTCCTCTATGGCGAGCAGTTACCTTCCCTTGGGCATTTCTTCCACCTGTTTTGTTTAAACTTACCACCAAGGATTTTTCAGGTCCCCTTTTAGTTATTTCTTCAAAGGTAGGCACAGTCATCTGACGAATTGCTGGGGAAGTAGCTTTATACTTTTTAATACTCATTTATATTCCCTCCTTCAATTGAAACTTCGATTACATGCCTTCAAAGAATTCTATTTCGTTAGAGTCCTCTGTTAGAGTGACTACTGCTTTTTTCCAACTAGGTCTTCTTCCAACATGTACTCCCATTCTTTTTTCTTTTCCTAACATATTTATAGTATTTACTTTTTCAACTTTTACATTAAATACGTTCTCTATAGCTTTTTTAATTTCCGATTTATTAGCCCTTTTATCTACCTTGAAAGCATATTTCCTATAGGCCATATCATCCATACTTTCTTCTGTTATTATAGGCTTTATAATTATATCATGTGGATTACGCATTACCTATACACCTCCTCCACCTTTTTAACTGCATCTTTAGTTATTATAAAGGAGTCAAAATTTAATATATCATAAACATTTAATGTATTTACATTAGTAGTTTCCACATTAGGAATATTTCTTGCGGATTTTATTACATTAATATTTTTATCATCTATTACAATTAAAGCTTTTTTCCTTGCATTAATATTTCCGAGTATCTTTGCCATTTCTTTAGTCTTTGGTGTTTCTAAATTTAAATCTTCTAATACTATTATTTCTTCGTTTAATACTTTGGAAGTTAATGCAGATTTCATGGCAATTCTTTTAACTTTTTTAGGAACCTTATAGCTATAATCCCTTGGCTTTGGTGCAAATACTACTCCACCACCTGGCCACTGAGGTGCTCTAATACTACCTTGTCTTGCTCTACCTGTACCTTTTTGTCTCCAAGGTTTTCTACCTCCACCTCTTACCTCTGCTCTAGTCTTTGCTGATTGAGTTCCCTGTCTTTTATTAGCTAATTGGTTTTTAACTACCTCATAAACCGCATGTTCGTTTACTTCAATATTGAATATTTCATCATTCAATTCTATTTCTCCAACGGTTTCACCTAATACATTATAAACATTAACCTTAGGCATTCCATATCCTCCTTTCTCTACTATCTATTTATAACTGTTTCCTTTATTGTTACAAGTCCACCTTTTGGCCCTGGTACAGCACCTTTTATTAATAATAGATTTCTATCCAAATCTATTTTCACAATTTCTAAATTCTGTACTGTAACTCTTTCGTGACCCATTCTACCATAGCCTTTATCACCTTTGTGTACTCTTCCAGGACTAGATGCTGCTGATCTTGCACCGGGAGTTCTATGGTGTCTAGAACCATGAGTTTCTCTACCTTTGGAATGATTATGCCTTTTAATCATACCTTGAGTTCCTTTTCCCTTAGATATGCCTGTAATATCTATTTTGTCTCCTTCTTCAAATGTATCTACTTTTATTTCTTGGCCTATTTCAAAATCCTCTACATTATCTACCAAAAATTCTCTAAGATGTTTTTTATACTCTACTCCAGCTTTATCAAAATGGCCTTTAGTAGGCATATTAACTCTATGCTCTTTTTTATCCTCAAAACCTATTTGTATTGCATTATAACCGTCATTTTCTACAGTCTTTTTTTGAATGACCTTTAATGGTCCTGCTTCTATTACTGTTACAGGAATGACAATACCACTTTCATCAAATATTTGGGTCATCCCTACTTTTTTTCCTAATATACTTTTCATCCTTGCACCTCCTATAGTCCTACAGCGGATTACAAAATGTAATCATTCTAAGATATTATAGTTTTATCTCAATATCAACGCCTGCTGGTAAATTCAATTTCATAAGAGCATCTACTGTTTTTTGATTTGGATTAAGAATATCAATTAGCCTCTTGTGAGTTCTTTGTTCAAATTGTTCTCTAGAATCCTTATGCACGTGAACCGCCCTTAATATGGTTATGATTTCTTTTTCTGTTGGTAGTGGCACTGGCCCAGATACCTCTGCTCCGGTTCGTTTGGCAGTTTCCACAATCTTTTGAGCTGATGAATCCAACAATTCATGATCATAAGCCTTTAATCTTATTCTAATGTTTTGACCTTTTTTTGACATTTAATTCCCTCCTTCTATCGCATGTTATAAGCGTACATGCAACATGGAATTGCCGATACACCTAGCCTGGTGTGTTGTAAGTACTTTTTTAATAATGGCTAAAGCCATAGCAATCCCAGTCGCCCAGTTCTTAACCGGACATTCTCAACAAAAATTCCCCGCTATTTGCGGCAACCTTTTGTATCATCGCAATGCCTAAATTTAAACACTAATACATTTTATAATAAATTATTTAAAAACTCAAGTCTTTTTTTCAAAAAGATACATTTTTATATACATTATTAAAAGAAGGGATGCATCCCTTCTTTTAATATATTGTAAATTATGCTAAAACCTTAGTAACAACTCCTGATCCTACTGTTCTTCCACCTTCACGAATAGAGAATCTTA
>DAIMNI010000035.1:0-12796 GCA_036720245.1 Tissierellia bacterium
TTATTATAACAACAGAAGCTTTGAAAACAATTCAAGAAAGATTAAAATTTGATTAGAATTTTAATCTTCTTATATAAAACCATATTCCCCTATCTTTTATTTTATACTAAACTTTAAGAACAGGCAAATTGTTTTCCGGGTGTGCAGAACCTGCCGTATCTAATAATTTAATATCTCAATTGCCATATCTAAGTCCATTGTACTTTTAGTTAAATTAGCAAAAGATATAATTCTATTAAAAGCATTAGTTAATTCACTTATAATAGTCTATCTTAATTTCGTCTACTAAAGCTTCTACAATATAATTTTTATCACTTACCAGCATCAAAGCATTTTCAATTAAATCCATATATCTTTCCTTAATTATGCTTTGATGAAAATAATTGGGCTATGTAATATTTTCTGTCGCCATTCGTTTACTAAATTATATCATAATGATATGCCTTTTTTCTAATAAAAAATAAGCCCACATTTATCGCAGGTTTCGACAAAATGTGGGCGCTACCTGGTACATTTAGGGGTATAATAATTTCAACACCATCTCTGGTTGATGCCTAGCATTAGCAATCATCATTTGTGTTGCTTGTTGAAGTATTTGTTGCTTAGTAAATTCTAAAGTTTCTTTAGCCATATCTAAATCTTCAATTCTAGAATTTGCTGCAGTTAAATTTTCTTCATAATTTTCATTATTTCTTATAATAGATTCTAATCTATTTTGGGCTGCTCCAATTCTACCTCTTTCACTAGACAAATAATTTATAGCGTTATCTAATCTTCCCAGTGCCTTATTGGCATGATTAGATTTGTGGATTGTAATAGTATTTATCCTCATTAATTCAGTAGAAATACGGGGCCTGTCAAAAATTAATGTATCCCCAGAATTAGCCCCTATTTGAAAATATTCTGGTTTATCATATTCTCTACTGTCTGTATTAAAAAACAAGGTTCCTTTGGCATTGCCACTAATTCCATCAATTGTATTGTATCCTACTTCATTAAAACTAAGTTTTAATCTTCCCTCATAATAAGAGGCTATTATATTAGTTGATTGTTCCTTTAGTTTTTCATTTATAGTTAAAAGAAGTTCTTCAGAGGTATATTCTCCCTCATCTAAAACTATAGTTTTTGGATCTTCGTTAATATTCATTGTAAAAGTATCGTTAATTCCTGTCTTTATCTTAGCTCCATTACTTAAATCTACGGCTCCCACAGTATGTGTTGGGCTAGGCTCGCCTTCTGCTTTATAAAATACAGTATAGGCAGCGCTTCCCCTAACACCATCTATAATATAGCTACCATTATTATTTTTTCCATCATCTTTAGGAGCATATTTTATTACAAGTTTATTTTCATCATCTATAGCAGTCCCACTTTCTACTCCACCTATTTGTACCTTGAGCATATCACTTTCGTATCCTTTTTTCACTAATTCCTCACTTATCTTATTTTGAATTTCTTCAACTATAGAATTGCCACCATATTTTCCTGGATCAAGTCTTATTTCAAAGGTTTCCTTCTTCGAATTATGGTAAAAATCAAAAATTAATACATCGTTTATATGGGGATGGATTATTATTTCTTTGTTGTATAAGTCTTCTCTTCCCACTATATATGTAAGTTGATCATTTTCTGAATTGGAATATCCTGAATAAGAATAGGGATGAAATTCTCTAGCAATTTCTTCTTTAAATACTACATCATAAAAGTTTCCCTCAAAATCTTTTAATTTATAATCTGAACCCGAATTTTTGGTACTTAGCACTATTCTAGAATTTTCTATTATAGCTGATATTTCATCACCAATTAGTTTTTCATTATCCTCCTGATTATAGCTTTTTAACGCCTTTTCAATTTTAGTATTTAGTTCATTAACAAGTTCTTCTTTTGTATATGTTCTTTCCTCTAAATTTAGGTCAATTTTATATTCAGTACCATTCTCAACATATGTAAATTCAAATTTATTGTTGGTTTCATCAATAGTAAAACTATCCCCTATATTAAGTCTTCCAGTAATTGAATAGTTTGAGGTAATCCCAGTATCAGAAGTTTTTGGTACACTGTATATAGTCCTTGCCAATATGGTACTATAGGCCGTTCCACCTATATTTCTAAAGTATTGTCCTTCACCTTTGTTTTTAGTGGTAAATACTAAATTTGTTCCATAGCCGGGGTTATTTTTTAAAGAAACCTCTATATCTTTGCCACTTAATTTATCATTAATCATAGAAACTAATTCCTCTGCTTTGAAACTTCCATGGTCTAATGTAATTTCTATATCTTCACCGCTCATATTAAAATTTAATTTATCATTTGTAGCATCTATAGTAGTCCTTTGGCTTAAATCTACGCTTCCTACTAGTACTGCCGAAGTTTCTACTATCTCAATTGGACCTACTATTCCTTCTTTCTCTTCAATTATCTCTGTCTTCCCATCTTTATTTTCCAATACAGAAAAATGTTGTTCACAAAATAAATCTTTAAATCCACCAGTGCTTTGAGAAATTTCTATACTACCTCCTCCAACTTTTTCATTGCTAATGGCTATGGCAGATTGTTCTACTAAAGTAGCATTTGCATTAAGACCACTGTTCTCTAATTTGGAATTTATCTCATTAATTAGACCTTCCTTACTATAATTTCCACCATCCAATACTATTACTTGAGTATTCTCATCTACAGTTATTTCTAAAGTATCATTGACCCCTGTTTTTATTTTAGTACTATCACCTATTACATATCTTCCCATTATTGTAGCATTAGTTTTTGCTCCATCTACTACTTTGGGTCCAATGATATTTGTATATTCTTCTACAAATAAGTCTTTATATGCATTAGAGTCTTTATCTAATTCAATCTTACTTTTATCACCATAGTAATTACTTTTTATTCTAAGTACACTTCCCCCACCTTCAGCAGTGATTCCAATGTTTTTATCTTCGGCCTCAGCATTTATTCTTCCTACTAACTCATCTAAAGTAAAGTGCTTGCTATCTTCATTTTCATCTAATAAATCTATGGTCTTATATTCTGTATCATCATTTACCTTTAATTTAAGGGTATCGTTTACGCCTTTCGTAATAGTAATTCCACTATTTAAATTTTTTCTTCCAGAAACATAGCCTTGTCCCTCAGATATACGTCCATATTTAGCATTATCATATAATACAGAGGTTATATCATCTATTTTAATCATATTACCACTTAGTCCAGTAATTACATGTTTATCTGAATATAGTGCAATATGTTTATCTGAATATTTTATGGCCTCTACATCATATTCCCCTTGTGCTTTTAATTGATTATTTATAATATCTATTAATTCATCTATAGAATATCCGCCTGCTTTAGGCGAAAAATTTATAGTATATTCCTTATCTGTCCCTACATAGAATTTTAATTTATCATTATGCCCAGGTATAATATTCAATCTTCCATTTTCCTTAAACTCTGTTACCCCTATTATCATTCCAGGGGGAGTTCCTATATGGTAATCATAAAATAAAAAAGAAAGTCCGCCTTTTATATAATCGATATTTGAGCTATTTTCACTTTGAATGGATATACTATTATTTTCAGTTAAATTAAGAATCAAATTGGGGTTTTGTTCTATTAACTGATCATCTATTATGTCTGCAATCTCTCCAATTGTATAGTATCCTTCATCTAAAAATATACTTGTAATATTACCATCTACAGCTATTTCTAAATCATTATTAAAACCTTCTACTATTTTTACTAATCCATTAAAATCTTGATTTCCTTCAAAATTATAAAAAGAAGATTCATGGGCTTCAAAAATAGGCTTAGTATTCCATTGGGATTCTTCCGTAAATTTAGAAGTAGCAATTTGAAGTGCTCTAAATTCTTCCTGTAATTTTCCCCTGTCTTCATCTGTTAGGGTATCATTTAAAGATTGGATAGTTAATTCTCTCATCCTCTGCATCATATGGTGAATTTCATCTAAGGCCCCATCCCTAGTTTCCATTAGAGAATAAGCATCTAGAGCATTTCTACTGCCCATTTTTAATCCCCTTATTTGCCCTTTCATCTTTTCCGATATAGCCAAACCCGCGGCATCATCTACAGCTATATTTATTCTATGGCCAGAGGATAATTTATTTATAGATTTCTCCAACCTTTTCATATTTCTTTTATTATTGTTTAAAGAATTGATTCCTAATAGATTATTTTGAATATACATGAGAATTCCCCTTTTTTATGAATCGTTTATGACTTTAGTCCTATATTATATATCGGCAGAGATTTAGCAAAGTTTAATTACATTTATCACAGGCCTCGACAAAATGTGGGTGCTGCCCCCCTTGCATCTATCGACAAAACCCTCAAAAGCTTACATCTCTGAGGGTTTTGTCACTATACTTAAGAAACTTAATGGTTTTAACTATTATATTCTATAATTTTATATAATATATTTATCAGATCGTCTTCCATGGTACCAATTTTTTCATAAATTCTATCCTTTTCGATATTATGTATGTTTTTACATTTAACATATGAGGGTTCATCCAATCCACACTGTTGCCAATTTTTAATTTCTTCATTAAATTTACTATAGCAATTATCACCAGGGGGAAACGATGTCATTTCAACTATGGTATATAACTTATTGTTTTCATCTTTATTAATAATTAGAACAGGTCTAGATTTATATTCTTTGCTTTCTTTTCTATAGTAAATTTTCACTTTATATATATCACCAATCTCTGCCATTTTACAATATATTATTCACCCTTATATTCATCCTTTTCATACCATTCTACATGTTGTGGATTGTTTGGATCTAACTCAATCATATTATTTTTTCCTTTTAATAGGACTGTATTTGAAGATACTTTATTTATCTTCTTTTGCAAATCTTTTGGTATAAATCCCTCATTCTTATTAATTTTAATTGCATCCATATTTTTTATCCCCTTATTCCCACCTTTTTCTTTATTTCCATCAAGTTTATTATTTACCCTAGGTTTACTTGTATCCTTATCCATATTATAACCACTCCCTATTCTAATAAATCAAATAGATTTTAAACATTAATAGATATAGTATATTATTGACAAGGGATAAATATGATATTCAATATCGCATAATTGTAGGTAGTATCTAAATCCCAATGATAATTTCTCCAAAAATATAACTGTTCCTATGTTATTAATACCTACGCCTATGGCTTAGTTTCTTCATCAATGACAATTGTACCATAACTTGGTAGTGCACTGGGGATTGCCCCCCTTGCATCCACAAATTAAATGACACAAGAGAACCGTCCCCTTGTGTCATTCAAAATTCACAGTCTGAATCCTTGCTTCATCTTGATGTCTTTCTCTTATCTTAGAAAATTCATTTAAATTACTAAATAGTATATCTACTAATATTGGGTCGAAGTGTTTGCCTTTTTCTTGGTGGAAATAGTTTAGTATGTCTTTCATTATCCAGGGTTTTTTATATACTCTTGGGGAGCCTAGGGCATCGAATACGTCTGCTACTGCTACTATTCGGCCAAATATGTGGATTTCCTCTCCCTTTAGTCTTCTTGGATAGCCTTTGCCATCGTATCTTTCGTGATGCTCATATGCTATTATGGCGGCAGATTTTAGTATATCTCTGTTGGAACTTTTCAATAGATTATAGCCTATTGTAGTATGAGTTTTTACCGTATCAAACTCTTCAGGGGTGAGTTTTCCAGGTTTCAACAATATATTATCTGGTATGGCGATTTTACCCATATCGTGAATTGGTGCTGCCATGGTTAGTAGCATGATTTCCCTTTGAGTTAAACCATATTCTCTGGCTAATATTCTAGAGTATTCAGATACTCTTTTTACGTGATTTCCAGTTTCTTCTGAACGAGCTTCTGTTACTTCCCCTAAAAGATATAGTATTTCTTTTTGTGTTTTTTCTATTTCCTTATTTAGGCAAAGGCTTTCAAAGGCTGCAGAAATATTTTTATTAAATATACTTAGTAGCTCCTTGTCCATATCGCTTAAACTTCCATTCATTTCTAAAAATATTATGCCTTCTGCCTCATTACTACTATGATAATGGGAAATATATCTATTGTCAGTTATTAAATGATCTTTTTTATTATAGGTCTCCCTTACTAATTGAAAATCCTCTTTGGATATAGTATCCATAATTTTATTTCCAATACCATTTGCATATTTTCCTGATCCTTTTACAACACTAAATGCCCTTTCGTCAAAGGATCTTAGAGCAGCTATCCCATTTATATTGCATTCTTCTCTCCCGCATTGATTAATCATAGAGCTTAGATAACAAAAGGTAGATGATATGAAACTTTCTAAAGATTCCATCCTTAATAATTTAGATGAAGAAGCTAGAACTTGTTCCATAATTCTTTTATTATTATTTATACGCAGAATATCCTTATAGCATCTTAGGGAAGAGATTAGTATCATATATAATTTATCTGGAAGGAGATTGCCTTTATCTTCATAGCCATTTATATCGTAATTTAATATTGCCTCTTCCCTCAATTTAGTTGTTCCTTTTCCTGTCATTAAAATAATTCTAGTTCTAGAATTTCCTATTGCTTCCCTTATGTATTTAGATAGCTTGAGGCCCGAATCTTTATCCTCAATAAATATATCTAAAAAAACTATTGCTATATCTTGTTCTTTATTTAATATTTCAATGGCCTCTTTGGTGCTAAAAGCAGATATAATATTAATGGATTTTCCCTCGAATTTAAAGTCCTTTAACATTTCTTTAAATAATGTATGTATATAATTACTATCATCAACTATTAATATATTCCAAAGATCATCATAGATAATTCCATCTAAATTATAGTAATCTTCCACTTCTTTCCCCCCATTTCTATTTATCTTGCTTGAATAATTTCTCCATTTCTTTTAAATCTACTTTAGTTTTCGCTGCTTCTATATTTTCTTCCTGTATGCTTAAATACAATTCTTTTCTAAAAATATCAATATCTTTTGGAGCATCTATGCCAATCCGTACTTTTCCCTCTTCAATTTCTAATATTTTTATTTCAATATTTTCATCTATAATAATAGATTCATTTTCTTTTCTAGACAATATTAGCATATTAAATATCCCCGCTTTCTACTTTTGTCTGAAATATAAAATGCTTTGTAGAGTATCTATTATCGTCTAATATTAACTGTTTTCCTAATTTTTTATTTATATTTATAATAATTGGTCCTAATAAATTAGCAGTCATTTTTTCCATATCCTCTGGTATTACTACTATAGAGTATATAGCTATATCTTTTTCATCTTGTATTTCTAATTTTTCTTGAATTTTTTTAGGCACAATAAATTCATAATCTGGAAAGGCATAAAAGGGATTTATAATTACAAAGGCTAGTTCTGGAGTGTTTATAGACTGAAGCCATGAAAAAGGCGAATCTTTATCTTCTGTATCTATAATTGCAAATTCTTTCTCCTCTTCAAAGCCTAATAAACCTTCTTTGAATTTAATTATTGTTTCTTTATCTATTTGAATTTCTCCAAATACTTCCGTACTTATCAGCATCTTTAACACCTCTCTTTTATTAATAAAAAACCTATTATATGATACATTATACCATATAATAGGAAAGTTTTACAATATTCTACCTTAAAAATTCTACTAGACTTGGTTGAATTATTTTGGCTCCCGTCATTAAGCTAGAAATATATACATTTTGTGCTGTAGATATATCTATAGAGATTTGGGCCAAATCTACATCTTCATTAAAGGATAATAGTTCCTTTACTCCTTCCATTTGAATGCCTAATTTCTCTTGTGTCAATTCCAATCTATTCACTTTAGCTCCTACTTCTGCATTTACAGCTAGGACCTGTTCCGTGGAGTCTTGAAGTCTAGTAATGGAGGCTTGGATTGTATCTGGGTAATTTTTTTCTAGTGCAAATGATAATTCATCAAATACTGCTATTAAGTAGGCTTTGTTTCCGTCTCCTGCATCTGTAGAATAGCTAGGTTCCCCGACAATTTTATGATTCGTATCATCCCAACCCACAACACCAAATACCTTGCTTCCAAGAGTATTTACCTTAACTTTTTCCGATACTCCTACATTGTATTCAAACATTTCCCCTGTACTTAAATCTATATTATATTTTCCATCTTCATTTTCTTTAAATAATTTCTCGTCTGTCTTATATCCACTAAATATATGTCTACCGGCATAAGTAGTATTTCCTATTTGAATTATATGTTCTTTTATTTGGTCTATTTCTTCTTTAATTTTGTGTAAATCTTCTGTAGTTTTAGTGCCATTAGCTGCATCTTCTGTTAATTCATAGGCCCTTGTTAGGGCTTTTTCTATTTCCCTTAGGGCAGGATAGGGCATCTTCTACATTTCTATTGTATTGTTCTAATTTAGATAAATCTGTGTTAAATTTTAAAGATTTACTAACTCCAATGGGATCATCAGAGGGCACTCTAAATTTTTTCCCTGTAGCTTTTTGATACTGAAGTTTTTCTAAAACCTTTAAATTTTGATTTAAATTGTAGACCATATTGTTTACTAACATATTGTTGGTTACACGCATTAGATTCAATCCTTTCCGTTTTTGGTTATTATAGTGTAGTAATTTATAACCGTAAAAATTTTAAATTGTGAATTGTGAATTGTAGGTTATTTTTTATTTTACTAAGTGAAAGTTCAATACTTTATGTCGTCTTGAATATTTGTGTTTTCTTTTGTGGTTTTTATTATACTGGTTAGGATGCTTATTAATTCGTCACAATCATTTAACATACTGTTTGCATACTCTGCCTTGATTTCTCCGCTATCTCTTAATAATCTTAGCCAGTATCTTGTTTCAAAAGCTTCTTTTTGGGCAATTGATAGCTTATGTATAAAATCCTTTCTACTTTGAGCTGAACATGCTTCTTCTACATTAGCTCCTATACTTGTTCCACTTCTTAGTACTTGTTTTGCCAACACATATTCTACTTTGTTTTTAATAAAAATTTATACATTTTAACAATCCTCAAAGAAAATTCATAACTTTTATCCCTAATAATATTTCCACTCATACCCTTTCTCCTAATCTTTTAATTCACAATTTAACATTCACAATTCACAATTGGCTTGGTAGGGGATTTATCTCCCTACTAAGCCTAATCTATTTATAGTAACGTCCATAATAGTGTCAATAGTGTTTACCATTTTAGCCGATGCTATATATATCTGTTGATAGTTCACTATATTAGCCATTTCTTCATCTGGGTTTACAGAGGATATGGAGTCCCTTTTAGATTGAATATTATTTAGCATTATAGTTTGGGAGTCTTCCATTCTTTTTCCTTGTAAGCTATCCACTGCTAAATTGGAAATTATAGATTTTAGGAAATCATCTGGAGTGCCTTGAGAACTAGTAGTGCCATCAAAAAATTTTCTATTTTCTCTTTGCTCAATTAAGACTAATAGATTTTCGTTATCACTATCTGCACCACTTCCATCTTTCCCTCCAGCAGCTATATTTTTTAAATCATCAATTATTTCATCATCTAAAGTTAAAGTCGCTGCTACTCCATCTATCTCATCATAAGTAAAGAAGTCTCCACCTTTGCCACCACCTAGTCTATATCCTTCTCTATGCTTTACATTAAATTTATCTGCAAAACCTTTAGCAAATTCGTCTAATTTATTTTGATAATAGGGTATTCCCCTATAGCTTCCATATTGTCCATCTCCATTATATAATTCCATTAGTCCTTTTAATTCCCCTGATCTAAGTTTTACATTAGACCCATTTCCCCATTCTAATCTTATAGTTTTGTTTTCTTCTGAGTCGCTTTTTTTAACTTTAATTTCAGAAACATGGTCATGGTCTACTAGGGCTATTCCTGAAATGCTTACTTTGGTTCTCCTATCTTCCGATTCATCTACTTTTATATTGGAAATTGTAGATAATTCATCTAATAATAAATCCCTTCTATCCCTTAAATCATTGGCCGTTCTTCCATCTATTTCACTAGAAAATATTTGTTTATTTAAAACTGCTATTTGATTTGCTAAGGTATTTATGTTTTTTACTTTAGCATCTATGGATGTTTCCACATCTTTTCTTAAGTTTTGTAATCTTACGGCAGATTCATTAATATGTTTTGTTAAAGCTAGGGCATTTTCCCTAACAGGTTCTCTATAGGATAAATCTGAAGATTTTTGACTCATATTTTCTAAGGATTGATAGAAATCGTCTAAATATTGTCTAAAACTACTTTTAGATGGTTCCCCAAATAGTTTTTCTATTTCATAAAGAGTTTCTCTTTTTACTTCCCATTCTCCTAAAGGGGCAGATTCGTTCCAGTATTTAAAATCTACATAGGAATTTCTAACTCTTTTAACATCATATACTTCAACACCTGTGCCTAGATAACCAGTTCCTGCTAAATACATTGGGGTAGTAGTTTTTTGAAAACCTTCTTGCCTAGAATAGCCAGGAGTTCTTGTATTGCTTATATTATGATTTGCAATATAGATTGACCTTTGACTTGCCATTAGACTTCTAACAGCTGTATTAAAACCAAAATTCAATTTACTCAATCCCTTCGTAAAAACTTTATTTCGATTAATAGATCCTTCGCTATGAGATCCTTCGCTACGCTCAGGATGACATAATAATTCCCTCAGTTTTTAATTCACAATTCACAATTCACAATTTTATAATTAATTTAATTAGATAATTATCTAATTAAATTAATTATAATATCTATCATTTCATCTACAGCATTAATTACTCTAGAATTGGCAATATAGGAATGCTGGTATTTTAGCATATTGGTCATTTCTTCGTCCATAGATACAGCGGATACTTCTTGTCTTCTTTCGTCTATTTGTTTCATCAAAAGCTCCTGACTATAGGCAATTTCTCTTGCTTCTTCTCTTTTGATTCCAAGGCTCATGATTAAGTCCCTATAAAATCCATCTATATTTAAACTTTTCTCCTCCAATGGTTTAGTAGAGTCTTCCGAATTGTATTTATCAAATAATAGATCTTCTCTTAAGGCTAAAATATCCTTAATTATTTCCCCATCTCCCTTAATTCCTATTTCCTTTCCACTATCATCTGTATAATGAGATTTAGATACTGCAATTTTATTATAATCATTGAGTTCTGGATTTACTATTATTGTAGCAGCTGGATTAGCTTCATCAAAATTGAAAAAATCATTACCTGTGCTTTCAGCTACTAGCCCCCATCCACCTTCATGAATTTTATTAATCTCGTCTGCCAAAGTCTTTACTAATATATTTAGCCTGTCCATATACTCTACTACTTCTGTATCCCTTCCATGGATATAGCCTGATAATTCTCCACCATTGGCTAATTCTATTTTATCTCCTGTGTCTGAATAGTAGATTTCTCCATGGCCTTTTGAATTCATTCTAATTTCTATTGGATTAAAATAGTCTCCATTAACTAAACTTCTACCATTTAGACTTATTACCATTTCTGATTGATTGTTTTCATAATAATGTATAGGTATTAGTTCTACTAATCTATCTATTTTTGCTTCCCTTATATCCCTTAAATCATTGGATTTAATATGGGGACCTTCTGTTTCTTGGACTTTTATTGATTCATTTAATTTATTTATATCATATAGTAATCCATTTACTTCCTTAGCTTTATTTAGCATTTCCTTATTTAAATTTTCTTGCATATTTTCTAATTGGGTATATATATGTTTTGTAGTGGTAGCAAAGGCCACTCCCCTTTCGTGAAGCACACCTCTAATAGTTAAGCTTTCAGGGTCTTTATATAGTTCAGACCATCCATCCCAAAAATCATCCATAATATCTTGTAATGCACCACTAGCTAACATATCTGGAGTTTTTATTTCTCTAAAAATATATTCCATTTCTTCTAAAACTTCGGATTTTGCCTCATAATATCCAAAAGTAGATAGTTTTCTTCTATAATCTGCATCTAAAAATTCATCTCTAATTTGTCCTATTTGCTGTACATCTACTCCTGTGCCAATTTTATATTGGGTTCCTACTCCCAAATAGCTTCTTTCTGCATGAATTGTCCTTTGTCTTACATAGTCTGGATTGTTAGCATTAGCCACATTGTGAGATACTGTATCTAGTGCTTTTTTATTTGCATAAAGCCCAGATGTAGCAATATATAGTCCACCAAAGCTCATATTTACACCTTCCTATCAAATAGTGAATTGCTCCCTTGTTTTTTTTCTTCTTTTCCATAAGTAGGGGGAGTTTGAATATTGTATATTAAATTCATATTAAAATCTAACCATTGTAAATTTTCCTGTATTAATTCATTATTTACTGTATTTCTAGATTGAATATCAGATAAAAGCATTGTCAACTTTTCCCTTAAATCATTTAGTTCATTTTGTCCCTTGGGGACTTTTTCTATTATTTCTGATATAGGCATATTTTTCACTAGTCCCCAAGAGTCTAATAATTTTTCCCTTTCTATTTCCTTTGTGGCTAGTTTATTTATTAAATCCTCTTCTATCTTTGTTATATTTTCTAATTCATCTACATTATTGCTTATAATAATATCTGTTTTACTAAAGGTAATTTCTTTAATCTTAATTAGAATATCTATTTCTTTCTTTAAAAGAACTATTAACTCTTCATCTAAAGTCATGATTTTCCTCCATTATATTCTTTTATCAAAGTCTATATTTTCGTACATTTTATCTACTATTTCTTCTCCCTTTACATTGTAATTGCCAGATTGAATTTCCTTTTTGATTTTATCCACCTTTTCTATTCTAATATCTGGAACTTCTCTTAATTTG
>DAIMNI010000035.1:12806-22011 GCA_036720245.1 Tissierellia bacterium
TAATACCAAATTGATAATCTCTTGCCTTTTCAGAAATTTCAACTTCATCCTTTTCATTATGTTTCCTATTTGTTTTTATCCTATTAGTATTTGTATTTTCATATATAGACATGATTTTGTCAGTTTTATTAATTTTCATAAAAAAACACCCCATTTCCCCTGAATATGAATATTGTTTTATATTCATTATTAATATCGGTATAATAGGGTATTACTTTAATGGTATTTATCTCCTTCTACCATTTTTATATCTATCTGTTATTTGAATTCTTTCCTTCATTTTTCCATTAGATAAATCCTTTGGATCCCTGCCTCCTCCGAGAGATTGTCTAAATTCTCTTTCCATTTCCGCTTTGCATTTATCACAAAAGCGTCCTGTTTTAATAGATGCGCCGCATCTTTCGCAAGTAAGAATTACATTAGTTTCATCCTCAATTTCAAGTCTTCCTTGTTTTAAAAATTGAATAACTTTTTTAGAACTTACTTCCGTTTTTTCCTCAACTTCGGCAATATTGGCTCCGGGATATTCATCTAAATATGCTTTTACTTTTTTAAAATCTTCTTCATCTTCTCGCCTGCATTTTAGACAAAAATCAAAACCATCATAGGAATATATTTTCCCACAACGTTTACAATTTCTTACATCCATATTCTCACCTCATAATTTTCTGCTAGATGTTAAAGCCAGTCCATAAACAGTTTTAGCACCAGCTTCCATCAAAGTTTTGCCACATTCCTCCATAGTAGCACCTGTGGTAATAATATCGTCAATTAGTAGGACTTCTTTATCTTTAATATCTTCTATATTAATAACTTTAAAAGAATCTTTAAGATTAGCCATTCTTTCAGCTCTTCCTAATTTGTTTTGTTCTATTGTCAATTTAGATTTTATCAAATGCTTTTCTAATAGGGGTATTTCTAAATTATCTGCCACATATTTTGCCAATAATTCCGATTGATTGTATCCTCTTTGAGCTTTTCTTCTATTGTGCATAGGAACGAAAATAATGGCATTTATTTTATCTTCTAATTTCATTTCTTTTATAGAATATATTAATATTTCTCCAAATCCCCTATATAAATAGGATTTTCCACCAAATTTAAATTCATGAAGCTGTTTTCTCATAATTTTATTATAAATGCAGGAAGAATATATTTTTTTAATATGGGGCAAATTTAAATCTAATTCTCTATTGGAAATTTCAATAAATTCCCTACAGGATTTACAAATATGGCTTGGGCTTTGTACCTTGTTTTCCCCACAAATGGGGCAATAGTTTCTTTTGCTGAATATAAGATTTTTAAGGGTATTTAGCATTTTTGACCTCCTACTATATTTTAAGATCCTTCAATTGTAAGGCTTATACTGTCCATCTCAGGATGACAGAAAAGGTGCTTTCTCATCAGTCTAGAAGAATCTTATTTAAAACATAGTCATTATATTTCTAATTTTAGTGTCTAAACTAGAATATCTTTTAGTAATTCTATTATTATTAATCATGCTTTGTAAATACCTCTCTTCCCCTACTAATACTACTAAATCCCTAGCACGGGTAATGGCAGTATATAGTAGATTTCTAGTTAAAAGCATTGGAGGCCCCCAATATATGGGCATTACTACTACTTTAAATTCAGAGCCTTGGGATTTGTGAACTGTGGTAGCATAGGATAATTTTAATTCGTCTAATTGATTAAAGCTATATTCTACTTCTTTTTCCTCATCAAATAATACCAATATGGTATTGTCCTCATTATCAATATCTAAAATGTACCCAAAATCTCCATTAAATACTCCTTCACCTTTTTCTATTGTTTCCCCATCCTTTACTATTGTCCATTCTGTAGAATAGTTATTTTTTATCTGCATTACCTTGTCCCCAACACGAAAGATTTCATCTCCTATTTGTTTTTCTGCCTTATTATAGCTTTTAGGATTTAAAGTATCCTGTAAATGCTTATTTAAAGCATTTATGCCTACATCACCTTTTTTCATAGGAGTTAAAACTTGTATGTCCTTTAGACAATCTATACCATAAAAATTTGGAAGTCGAGTATTACATAAATCTAAAATTATATTTACAATATTTTTAGTATCATTTTCCCTAATAAAATAAAAATCCTTATCTTTTTCATTTAAAAAGGGGTATTTCCCATTATTTATTCTATGGGCATTGACTACAATCATGCTTTCTTCCCCTTGGCGAAATATTTCATCTAATTTTACTACTTTAACTACACCGGATTCTATAATATCCTTTAGCACATTTCCTGGCCCCACAGATGGAAGCTGATCTATATCTCCTACAAGTATTAATCTAGTACCTGGAGTAATGGCTTTTAGTAAATTGTTCATTAAAATTATATCCATCATAGAAGCCTCATCTATAATAAGCAAATCTGTTATTAAGGGGCTTTCCTCGTTTAATCCAAAGGCCATATCCTCATCCATATGGGAGTATTCTAATAGTCTATGGATGGTTTTAGCTTCTTTTCCTGTAGTTTCTGTCATTCTCTTAGCTGCCCTACCTGTGGGTGCAGCTAAATGGACAACTAAGCCTTGGTCTTCAAATATTTTTATAATTGCATTTATTATGGTGGTCTTTCCTGTGCCTGGCCCTCCAGTCATTACCATTACCCCATTGGATATAGATTCTTCTATAGCTTCCCTTTGTTTCTCTGCAAAAATAATTCCATCTTCTCCTTCTATTTCAGATATTGCGTTTTTAATATCTATATCTAGAATGCCTAATTCTACTCTGGATAATTCTACAATTTTTTTGGCCACATTGTTTTCTGCTATATGATAAGGGGTGTAATATACTATTTTTTCTCCATCCTTATCCATTATATGGAGTACTCCCCTAATGGCTAAATTTCTAATAGATTCTTCGATTAAGTCTATATCTACATTTAATAATTGAGATACAGCCTCTATTAATTCTCCCTCAGGTGCGTAAGTATGCCCTCCACCTGCAAATTTATTTATGGTATATCTAATGCCACCCTCTATTCTATAGGGCGAATCTAGACTAATGCCCATATTTTGTGCAATTTTATCTGCTGTTTTAAAACCTATGCCCAAAATATCTTCTGCTAGTCTATAGGGATTTTCAGATATTATATTTATAGTGTCTTTGCCATATTTTTTATAAATTTTAATTCCATAATTAGCTGTAATGCCATATTGCTGCAAAAACACCATTATATTTCTAATTTCCCCTTGCTCTTCAAAGGCTTCTACTATTTTTTTTAATTTTTTATCCCCTATTCCTTCTATTTCCTTTAGCCTTTCCGGATTGTATTGAATTATATCAAGGGCGTCTAGACCAAATTTCTCCACTATTCTTTTGGCAGTTTTAGGACCTATATAGGGGATTAGTCCTGAAGATAGATAGTTTTCTATACCATTTATGGTGGAAGGTACTACTATGGATATATTGGAAAACTCCAATTGTTCCCCATAATTCGGATGATATACCCAATCTCCTTCCACAGTTATGGTCTCCCCTATATTTATAAATGGTGCATAGCCTACTATAGTCGCATCCCCATCAGAGGTATTTAGCACCGCCACTGTATAGGAATTAATTTCATTTCTAAATATAATATCTTCTACAACGCCTTCTAAACTTAGCAATACGATTCTCCTTTACACTATTGTTAATTTTAATTATAACACAGATTATGCTGACGCAAATTTTAAATTTTTAATTGTGAATTGTGAATTTACAATTAAAAATTCACAATTCAAAATTGCCCGTTATTCCCAATTAAATTCTACTTACTAACAAAAATCTAATCTTGCCCAAAAACCTTTTCAATCTGACTTAAAATAAGGGCTATATCCCCTTTAGTAGCAGGTTTATTGTATTCAGTGAAAAAATCGTATTCATTTATCCTATTACTATTATTTCTCTCATTATACAATCTTTTTACCATATATCCATTTTTAATATGTTTATTAACTGTGTCAATGGTATTTAAAGTATCTATAGTGGTTTTATTTTTTAAATGGATTATGGTTTTCCCTTTGAATTCTGTGGCTTTTTCAATGTATTTTATATTTATATATCCCGTAGAACCATCATTTTTACATATTGGCTTTCTTATTTTTAGTGGTATAAATACATTTTCCTGATTTAATGGAATGGGCACCAGATTTTTTACAAATAATAATTCTCCATAATATTTCCGAACAGCTTTCAAGTCTACAATATAATACTCCGCCAATTGATTTAAAAATGTCTTTAAACTCTTCTCTACATAATAGTTTCCCCCAACCATAGTATGTATAGATGTACAATTCCCCTTTAATTCTATATATACTGGAAGGAATGCCATTAGTTCTTCAGATACTATCTTTTCCAATATAAAAACCCCCTCCCTTGATAATATATTATCAGAACGCCTGTTCCGTGTCAAGAGAAGGGGAATATTTATTTTATACCTGCTATTACCCTAGATAGTTCATTTATACTTTCTGTTAGCTGATTCAATTTACCTTCTATTCTAACTAAAAGATAAATTGATAAAACTATGGGAAAGCCAAAATTCGCTATTTGGGTAAGGATTTCATTCACGAGAGCACCTCCTTTATCTAATTTATAATTCACAATTTTTAATTAAAGGAGGCCAACGGCCTCCTTTGATTAAATCTCTATTTCTTCTATTTCTGTGGTTACTATTCTGGCTCCTACTGTTTCTACTATATCTCCTTCTTTAGTGGAAAAGATATTTTTATTAACTACTTCGTCCATTGCTGCTTTTATATCTATTTCTGTTAGGTCTTCCCTTGGGCTTTCTAAGGAAAGACTAAATTTTTTCCCTACTATGTCTTTGAATTCCATTTCCAATTTGGATTTAATCATTTTATCACCACCTTTCATTCCCTTCGGGAAAATTTTAAATTTCAAATTGTAAATTGTGAATGTTTAATAATTTAAAATTTACAATTCATAATTTACAATTGGCCTAAAGGCCTAAATTACTCTTCTACCAATTCAATTTCCTCCAGTCTTTTGACTTTGAATAATGGTAGAGTTTGGAGTCCTACTAGGGATTGGGCTACTTCGTATAGGGCTTCATTTTCTGCTTCAGCTTTTACCTTAGAGAAGGTCTTAGCTTTTATAACTTGCCTATCCCCTTTCATGCCTCCGTCTAGTTCTAGCTTTAATCTAGTGTTTTCTGGGATATTTTTAATTGCCATTTTATCACCTCCTTCTATACCCTATATAGAAAAAGGTCTATTATTTTACCATTGTTTTTCTCAAATTATTTATTCCACTACTTTTTGTATTGGCTACGGTTCTATAGGTGATATTTAGTTTTTGGGCTATTTCATCCATAGAATTTTCGTTTATATAGAATTCTATTAGTATTTGTTTTTGTCTTTTAGATAAGGTATCTAATTTTCTAATTAATTTTTCTGCTTCTTCTTTTTTAATATAGTCTTCTAATATATTGATATCGTCTTCTATTAAATCTATTAATTCTATTTCTCCATCACCTAAAGGCTCATTTAGGGAATAATATTCTTTTTCCCTATGTTTATTTAAATAGTGATATTTTAATTGTAATTTAGCATAGCCTAAAAAATGAGCTCCTTTATTTGGCTTATATTCTTCTATGGCCTTTAAGATTATTTCATAGCCTTCTTGAATTAAATCATCGTATTCATTGGGTCTATTATAATATCTTCTAATAGATGCTAAAATTAGTGGCTTTAATTTATATAATAATCTCTCCTTTGCCACCATATTCCCTTCTTTACTCATTTCCAATAATTCTACTACCTCATTATACACAAAATTACCCTCCATATTAGAAGGCGCCTTCTGATTTTCCTAGGTAGTTTTATATTAAATTATTATTGGAATTTATGGAAAGGAGGAGTTGGGTGAAAACACATGTTCCTTTAATGAAGTAATAGGATGGCAGGGAGACGTTTTGTTTGCCACCATAGTGCCTAACTAATTTCCTTCGGGGAAATTATGAATTGTAATACAAAAAGAGCTAGGGAATTTCCCTAACTCTTTTTGTACTTTTCTAAAATCCTATTAAATTTCTTTTTTTAGTATCTCTGCCTTATCTGTTTTTTCCCAAGGTAAATCTAAATCACTTCTACCAAAATGTCCATAGGATGCAGTTTGTTTGTATATTGGTCTTAATAGGTCTAAATCTCTTATAATGGCTGCTGGCCTTAAATCAAAATGTTTCCTAACTAATTTTTCTATTTCGTTATCAGAAATTTTACCTGTTCCAAAAGTTTCTACATATATGGATAGTGGTCTTGCAACGCCTATGGCATAGGCCAATCCTACCTCACATTTATCTGCTAAACCTGCTGCTACAATATTTTTGGCTACATAACGTGCTGCATAAGAGGCAGATCTATCTACTTTTGTTGGGTCTTTTCCAGAAAAAGCCCCTCCACCATGACGACTATATCCACCATAGGTATCTACTATGATTTTTCTACCAGTAAGTCCTGCATCCCCCATAGGTCCCCCTATTACAAATCTACCTGTAGGGTTTACATAATATTTAGTATTTTCATCTATCATATGAGCAGGTACTATAGGTTTAATTACATATTCTTTAATATCTTTTTCTATGGTTTTTAAATCCACATCTGGGCAGTGTTGAGTGCTTACCACTATATTTTCTATTCTAATAGGTTTATCATTTTCATACTCCACAGTAACCTGAGTTTTCCCATCTGGCCTAAGATATTCTAAAATGCCATCTTTTCTTACCTCAGCTAACCTTTTGGCTAATTTATGAGCTATAGATATAGGTAATGGCATTAGTTCAGGTGTTTCATTGCAGGCATATCCAAACATCATGCCTTGGTCTCCAGCTCCAATTTTATCTAATTCATCTTCCCCATTGCCTCTATGTTCTAATGCCTTATTTACCCCCATAGCAATATCTGGAGATTGCTCATTTATTGCAGTAAGTACCGCACAAGTTTCAGCATCAAAACCATATTTTGCCCTAGTATAGCCAATTTCCTTTACAGTCTCCCTAGCAATATGGGGTATGTCCACATAACAATTTGTACTAATCTCCCCTGCTACTAATATTAATCCAGTAGATATAAAAGTTTCACAAGCTACCCTTGCATTCTTATCCTTAGACAGTATTTCGTCTAAAACTGCATCTGAAATGGCATCACAGACCTTGTCTGGATGTCCCTCTGTAACAGATTCAGATGTAAACAACCACTTTTTCATAAAAAAACCTCCCTAATTTATATTGAGGTTGTGTTTCAAATAAAAAAGCCCTTCCGAAAGGAAAAGCTGGTTTTCACAAACCTCATCTTCCAGAATAAATATTCTGCGGGATTTAGCACCTTTGTAAATATACAGGTTGCCGGGTTTCAACGGGCCCATTCCCTCCACCACTCTTGATAAGGCATCAAGTTTTTATTGAATTACAATAATTGTAACATATTTCGACGGCACTGTCAATAAAAACATCAAATGGGGACATTCTTCAAAAAGCTCGACCGTCTTGCAAGAGGTGTGTCCCCTGACCTCAAACGAGGTGTGTCCCCTACCCTTATGTTAATTAACTATATGATAACTCAATGTAAAAATAATTAATCCAGAAACCAAAACCCCTGCCAGTATTGCAAATAAAGCATCTTTATAATCAATTTTAAGTAAAGTTGCAGCTATACAGCCAGTCCAAGCTCCTGTTGTAGGCACAGGTATGGCTACTAATATAAACAAACCTAATAATCTATATTTTACTATAGTATCCTTAGTTTTCTTTAAGGTTCTCCTTTTCAACCAACCAATAGATTTTGAAAATAGTACAGTTTTTTCAAAATAATTCATTAAAGGGTTTAAAATTTTAAGTAATATTGGCACAATAGCCATATTTCCTATAAGGCTAAGAATTGTACTATGTATTGGACTAAAACCCAAAGATATTCCCAAAGGAATAGCCCCTCTAAGTTCAGACAATGGCGTAGCACCCACAAGTATAACTAATAATTCCCTTTTTATTTCCTCAATTATATTAAACAAAAAAATCATCCCCTTCGGGAAATTTTTGATTATCTACCTTCTATAATATAAGAAAGCTTCTTCTTTTTCAAGAAAAATATAATGTGCATCATAAAGGTTAGGGGACACACCTCTTTTTTAAGGTTAGGGGACACACCTCTTTTTTAAGGTACGGGGACACACCTCTTGCAAGACGGTCTATCTCTCTGAGGAATGTCCCCATTCGTATGTCTATCTTTTTGAGGAATGTCCCCGTCGTGTTCCACATAGGTATTTGGAAGTAAATTAAGTAATAATTATATATTTGAATATTTTAGCCCACAGCTACCTATTATAGCCTAGTATCGTCTAATTTATCCCTTGAACTTAAAGTCTATTTCCCCTATACTATAATAGTCAGCTTAGGCGGGGTGTAGCGCAGTTTGGTAGCGCACGTGGTTTGGGACCATGGGGCCGGGGGTTCGAATCCCTCCACCCCGACCATTTAAGGGAAGGATATAATCCTTCCCTTTTTTTATTTCTGTTAGGAAATTGTAATATGGCTGTAACCATATTGATATATAAAAATTATATAATGAATTATGATACCCTAGAATATTGGGTTTTCTTGTAGAAAGGTAGATAGTATGAAAAAAGTATTAGGATTAATGAGAAGATGTATTCAAGATTTTGATATGATTCAAAATGGAGATAAAATAGGCGTTGGCCTCTCTGGTGGCAAAGATAGTATGTTATTATTATATGCTTTAAAAACATATCAAGGTTTCAGCCCAGAAAAGTTTGAACTAGAGGCCTTTACTGTGGATTTAGGTTTTGAGGGTTTTGATTATAATGGAATTCGGGATTATTGTAACTCCTTAGATATTCCTTTTAATTTAAAAAAGACTAATATAAAGGATGTGGTCTTTGATATTAGAGGCGAAAAAAATCCCTGTTCCCTATGTGCTAATATGAGAAGAGGGGCTATTAATAATGCTATAAAAGAGAAGGGTTTCAATAAATTAGCTTTAGCTCATCATAGTGACGATGCTATAGAAACCTTATTTTTAGCTATGTTTTATGAAGGTAGAATTAAGACTCTTCCACCTAAATCTTTCCTAACAAGAAAAGAAATATATGTAATTAGACCTTTTTTATTTCTTCTGGAAGATATAAAAAAGGTCTAATTACATATATTTCTTTTCTTGTTA
>DAIMNI010000123.1:0-1343 GCA_036720245.1 Tissierellia bacterium
TGTAGGTACGGGAGTAAATTTAAATGAGGCTATAGATAATGCACTTTTTAGAGCATCTAATTTATTAGGTATATCAGTTCCTGAGGTAAAAAATAGGGCAACTATAAATGGATCTATAGAAATTGGTAGATACCCGGGCACAGCCACAGCTACATTTTTAGCACCAATTGAGCTATTAAAAAATGCTGGTTTATATGAATTAGTAAAAGAACAATATAAGCTATAAAATGATCACGAAAATACCCGCTTTTCTAATAAAGTGGGTATCTTCTATTTATCTGGGCAAAACTATAATGAATAAAAACATAAATCCTGATATTATATGTATAACAAAAACTATTACAGATGCACTAGGGACAAGTTCTTCTTGCATCAATGGACAAGCTTTTAGAATAGGGAATATTACATAATAGATTAAAGAGAAGGGAGGATATTATATGGATTCAATATTAAAAGAAATAGAAAACATAAAAAGAAGTCTATCCATAATAGAAAAAGAACTAAAACAAATTCAAAATCCAAAACAGGAAATAAAAGTGGGAAAACCAGATGGGGAAACTTTGTATATTTGGGATCAGGCTACTGAAATTATTGGAAAAGAATTGACAGAGGTTAGCTTTAATACTTGGATAGAAAATATAAGACCAATATCTAAAGATGAAAATTATTTTTATATTTCTGTACCTAATTATTTTCATCAAAATATAATTGAAGGAAGATACATTGATTTAATTGAGAATGCTTTAATGCTGGTAAGTGATAAAAATTATATTGTAGAGGTTTTAGTAGACGAAGCTAAGATAGACTATATTAGTGAACGAAAAATAGATATGGGCTCAGAAGAAGGGGATAGTAAATATTGCTTTGATAATTTCATAATTGGTGAATATAACGAATTGGCGTATAAAAGTGTTTTTGATTTTGCTAATAGTTTTTATAAAAAATCTAGAATTATATATATTTATGGTAAAGTAGGGCTGGGCAAAACGCACCTTTTGAAAGCTGCAAAAAACCGTATATTGGAATGTATGCCTTTGAAAAAAGTAGAATACATGACAATAGATACTTTCATTAGGAAAACCATAGAAAGTATTTCCAGGGACGATAATGATGCATTGATAAATAAAATAATATCCAATGATTTATTGATTTTAGATGATTTTCAAGATATAAAAGGAAAAGAATTTACTCAGGGGGAAATTATAAAAATAGTAAACTATATGGCTGAAAAAGGGAAAAGCATTTTGATTGCATCTACAGAATCTCCAGATAATATATTTCTTTTAGAGGAAAAGGTAAATTCTTTATTTGAAATAGCAGAGGTTTTCGAAATAAAAGGTTTA
>DAIMNI010000123.1:1396-2718 GCA_036720245.1 Tissierellia bacterium
TCAAATGTAAGGGAGTTAACCAATGCTTTTAATAGAATTATATCTTTTGCTAATTTAACTAAAAGTACAATAAATTTAGATATGGCAATTGAGATATTAAATTAATAGGTGCACCAGGGATAGCCCGAGACTACTGAAAAAATGGTCTCGAACAGTTTCTCTTGCATTAATATTTGGAAAACTAAATAAATAACTATATTAAACTCATAAGCTGAAGGGAAACTTTCAGCTTTAATTTCGTAAAAATAAAACATAGGTATGTTATAATACTGATACATAAAACTATAATTAAACCAATGTTTCAATTGGAAGGGGCTATGTATGACACAGGAGAACTGTCCCCTTGTGTCAATAATAGAAAATACTATATAATGTCTATGTAGAGGAGGCAGCATAATATGAATACTAATCTAAAAAATGTTACAAAAATACTAATAATTATAATTGTATTAAACTCTAGCCAAGTATATGCTATGAAAAGTAAAGAAAACAAGGCTAATGAATTAGAAGCAATAGAAAATAAGGTAAAAGAGACTTTCATACTTGGTGAAATTTCAAAGGATAGCCCCTACTACAATAATTATACAAAAGGTAAAAAGAAAATAGGAGAATTTAGAAAAGGTGAGATTGTAGAACTAATTAGAGATAGATCTTATGAATGGTATTTTGTAAAATCCAAAGATGGGAGAATCGGTTGGATTTCAAAAAATAATATTATAATTCCAAAAGATCCTAAAACTAATAAGAAACAAATGACCAAGGAAGAAATTGAAAGTTTTATAAATATAAAGGGCTTTAAAAGTGATACTGAATATTTAGTATGGGTAGATATAGATAGACAATTAGTCCATATATTTTTAGGCAAGGAGGGGAATTGGCGATTATGTAAAACTATGTTGGCATCTACAGGGAAAAATAACTCGCCTACTCTTAAAGGCTTACATAAAATACAAGATAGAGGGACATGGTTTTATACAGAAAGATTAAAAAGTGGAGGGAAGAATTGGGTAAGATTTAATGGACCTTTTCTTTTTCATTCCTTGCCAATGGACAAGCATGGCAATATTATAGATTATACACTAGGGAAAAGAGCATCATCAGGATGTGTTAGATTGTCTTTAGAAGATAGTAAATGGTTTTATAAATATGTGAAAAAAGGTTCTACTGTTTTTGTAAATTAGTAAGTTTATCTAGTAACTAAAAGTACAATAGATTTAGATATGGCAATTGAGATATTAAATTAATAGGTGCACCAAAGACAGTCTCCCTTGCATTAAAAGTTTTTAATTTATTATAAAGGAGGATAAATCATGGATATAGCG
>DAIMNI010000036.1:0-21575 GCA_036720245.1 Tissierellia bacterium
TAAATATGTTTAGAACCCTAAAAAAGTAGTTCTAAACATATTATACGAGGAGATATATTTATGAATAAAATATTATTAATTAATAGAATCAAACCTCAAGATTACTCTAATAAAAAAGAAAAGATATTTTTTATGATTGGTGGTATGGATGTACCTTCAATTGACAATAAGCTTGTAGATATAATCAATGAATCTAATATAATTAAACCAGATGATATGGTTTTAAAATATAATGGTATTGAATTAAATATTACTGTACAACAGATACCAATAATGATAGAATTATTAATTAAGAATAAATTTGCTATCTACGGTGTATATCAAATATACAATCCAGATAAATAAAACTATGGCTCCCTTCTACAATTTCAAGGGAGTTTTATTCTTAATATGATATTTTGAGGTGAGGACATGAAAAAATGGAAGAGAAACACTATAATATCTTTATTAATCATTGGAATCATATTAGCTTTCTTTTTTTATATGAAGTTTTCCTTTAAGAAGGAAGTGGCATTATTATCTAATACTATTGAAGAACAATTATCTAAAATACTAGAATTATCTACAACAAAATACAATTATACAAATGTAGTAAGCTATAAGGACAATAAAAAATTATCTGGATTAAATTTACCTTTTACCAGTAAATCCTTTTTAATTAAATATGATGGATATATTAAGGCAGGAGTGGATTTAAAAACTGCAGAAGTAGAAGTTATGGATACAAAAAACGTTAAGATAATGCTGGACAAGCCTAAAGTATTTGATAATGTTATAATGGAAGAAGAGGTATATATTTACGATGAGAGGGATTCGGTTTTTAATAAACTAAGTTTTGATGATCTATATGATGTGTTAATAGAGGAAAAACAAAAAACGGAAAAGGAAATTGTAGACAAAGGCTTCTTAAATGATGCAGAGAATAATACTAAAGAAATATTAGATTCCTTCCTTAGAAGTATGGGTTTTGAAAATATAGAAATAATTTTTAGGTAAAGATGGCTAGGCCATCTTTTTTATTTGAAAAATTTATTCAAAAGTTTTAATTAAATAAAACTTGCATATAAATAGACATAGGGGGGAATTAGTATGGAAAAGAAAATAAAGATATATTCATTTTTGTTTATTTTAGTTTTAGTAGTTATAATAATAGGAAATTATATACATCTTTATTTTACTAATAGGGACATAGACCTTAGGGATAAAAATACATATTTAAAATTAGGCAAAAATAATTTAGCAATATTAATAGAGGTAGAAAATAAGAGATTGAGCCTTATAGATTTAGCTTCTAATGAAATACTAAAAGAATATGGAGTAGCTACTGGAAAGGCAGGAACTCCTACTCCCTTAGGTACTTTTCAAATAGCGGAGAAAGCTAGATGGGGTGGAGGATTTGGCTCTAGGTGGATGGGATTAAATGTGCCTTGGGGAAAATATGGAATCCATGGCACAAATCAGCCTGGTTCTATTGGATTTAATGCCTCTGGTGGATGTATTAGAATGCGAAATCAAGATGTAGAAGAATTATATTCCTTAATAGAAGTAGGCACTACGGTCAATATAATAAGTGGGCAATATGGGCCCTTTGGTCATGGGTTCGACATTTTGCTTCCAGGGGATATAGGTGCAGATATATTGGAAATACAGAAAAGATTAAAATTAATGGGATATTACGAAGGTGCCTTAGATGGCATTTATGGGGATGGGATGAAAAGGGCTTTAATAGAATTTTTAAAAGCCAATAATATGAATATAGATGATATGATTAATTATGATATATATGAAAAATTAGGCATAATACTAATGGATTAAAATTGGAAAGTAGATTAAAAAAATAAAATAAAAAGACAGGTTTTTTTACCTGTCTTTTCTTATGGAATAACTAGAATGTAGTTCCTCCACCCATACTTTTTTGTGCCATTTCAACTAATCTTTTAGTCATTGTTCCACCAACATATCCATTTTGTCTAGATGGTAAATTACCTTTATCAATAGTTTCATAATTTGATATTCCAAGTTCAGATGCTATTTCTAATTTCATTTGGTTTAATGCTTGCTTTGCTTCAGGTACTAATATAGCATTTGTTCCAGATTTGTTTGTGTTAGCCACTAAACTCAACTCCTCTCTTTGGTAAGAATTTTTATATTTTGTATTAATATTAAATTGTAATAGTATTATATGTAGAATGAGATAGTATAAACCATGTAAGTTTATGTAATAGTAACTATGATTTCTAATTTATCCAAAAAAGTGAAATAAAAAATCAAAATAAGTCAGGAAGCCATTTCCTTTAAAAAATCCTTATGTGTTTTTATCATATCCTAAATTTTTATTTTTAATTTATTTTTTATCCCCATCCATTAGATTTACATTTAAAATCATAAAATAATTATGGAACAGTTATTGTCAAATTGAGTATTATGATTATTAAGTAATAAATTAGGAGGTTATTTTATGAATGAGACTTATTATTATGATAAAGGTAGTGAATGTAGATTAGCTAGAGCTTATGTACCTTTTCAAATAATGAATCAAGTATTTAGCCCAGATGAAGCTTTAAGAAAGGGAACTTTGTTTCCAGAACTATATGAGCCTTATAAATCACGATCTGACAAAGACTGTGGAGGTGTCTATTATGGATAGAGAACAAAAAATGATGTTAAAAGAAATTATGGAAATTAGTTTTGTATTGGTAGAAACAAGTCTTTATCTAAATACTCATCCAAATGATCAAAGAGCTTTAAGTCTTCATAATACTTATTCTCAAAAATATAGTGAATTAATATCTCAATATGAAACTAGATATGGCTTAATAACTAATAATGGAATAAGTGGATACCCTTGGAATTATATTAATGAGCCTTGGCCTTGGGAAATAAACTTTGATATATCTTAGGAGGGAATAATATGTGGGTATATGAAAAAAAATTACAATATCCCGTAAGGGTAGACACTACAAATCCTACTTTGGCTGCAATGATACTAGAACAATTTGGCGGGCCAGATGGGGAGCTGTCAGCAGGAATTAGATATTTATCTCAAAGATGGACTATGCCAACTAATCAAGCTAAAGGTATATTGACAGATATAGGTACAGAAGAATTAGCCCATTGGGAAATAATTGGAACTTTAGCATGGAGATTAGTAAAAGATGCTACTATAAATCAAATAAAAGGCACTCCTTTTGAAGCACATTTTGTAAATCATGGGAAAAGTCCTTTTCCTCATAATGCAGCAGGAGAAGCCTGGTCTGCTGGATATATCCAATCTAAAGGGGATCCTATAGCAGATCTTCATGAGGATATGGCAGCAGAACAAAAAGCAAGGGCCACCTATGAGTGGCTAATAGCAGTGAGCGATGATCCGGGAGTGATAGACACCTTAAGGTTTTTAAGGCAAAGAGAGATAGTTCATTTCCAAAGATTTGGAGAGGCTCTTAGAATAGTACAGGAAGAATTAGATAGAAAAAAATATTATTAAAGGTAGAGTATTCTCTGCCTTTAATTTAAATTCGATTTTTTTATTCCACTAGACTTTTTTTACAAATATAGATATAATATATATTGTAAACACTATGGGAAAAGGGGGAAAAAAAGATGAAAGCAATGACTCAAGATAATTTAAGATCAGCTTATGGTGGAGAAAGTCAAGCACATATGAGATATAGGATATGGGCATCAAAGGCTAATAAAGATGGTTTTCCAGCAGTAGCTAGATTATTTAGAGCCACTTCAGATGCAGAAGAGGTTCACGCTACATTACATTTTAAAGCATTAAAAGATGAAAAGGGAGATTTTTCAGTAACCTCGGGTGGAGGCTTTGGTCTTGGAAGTACTTCAGAAAACCTTCAAGGTGCAATTAATGGAGAAACTTTTGAAGTAAATGAAATGTATCCTGCATACATAGCAGTAGCTGAAATGCAAGAGGAAAAGGCAGCTATATCAGCTATGAGATTTGCTATTGAAGCAGAAAAAGTTCATGCAGAATTATTTACAAAAGCTAAAGAAGCAGTAGATAGTGGAAAAGATTTAGATGCAGAAAATATTTATCTCTGTCCAGTATGTGGATTTATTAGTATAACTGGGGAAGAAGATAATTGTCCAATATGTAATGCTAAAAAAGAAATATTTGTAAAATACTAATAAGGTGCCATTTGGCACCTTAATTTTTTAGGCAAAGGTTTGCCTAAATTAATGGGGTATAAAAATGTTAATAGAAACATTAATACTATCCCTTATAATAGGGAAGTTTAATAATGGGAAAATCAAAAATCTAAATCAAATCCATATAAAAGGCTGGTATGCATTAATATTTGCCTTTGCATTAGAAGTGATTAGTCTATGGGTTTTTGCAAACAATGCTGGAGATTTTGGAAATATTATAGTAAATGTATTTCCATTTATACAATTTCTAGTATATATATTATTAATATTTGTTCTAGTCTTAAATATTAATAAAAAGGGTATAAAAACTATGACAATTGGTACTATACTTAATTTTATCCCTACAGTAGCCAATAATGGGAAGATGCCAGTATCTAAGACTGCTTTAATAAGATCTAATTTATATAATCATGTAAAATTATTGGAAAATAATGAAATATTAACCCATGTATTAGCAAAGAGTGGTACTAGATTATATTATTTATCAGATATAATTTCTATTCCCAAACCTTATCCTTTTCCTAAAGTAATAAGTATAGGGGATATAATATTAAGTATAGGCATATTTTTATTAATACAATACTATATGAAGGACATAAATATTTAAATTTCAGGAGGTATAAATTATGTTTAAAAAAAATGTTACATTACAAAATGAAACTGGACTTCATGCTAGACCAGCTAGCTTATTTGTTAAAGAGGCTTCAAAATTTAGCTCAAATATTACTGTAATAAAGGATGGCAAGGAATACAATGCCAAAAGTATAATGGGAGTTTTAAGCATGGGGGCAGGAAAAGGTACAAATCTAACAATTCAGGCTGAAGGTGATGATGAAAAAGAGGCAGTGGATGCTTTAGTGCAATTAGTTAAAGATAATTTTAATGAATAGGAGAATCTTTATGAAAGGAATTGGCACATCCCCTGGAATAGCTTTAGGAAAAGTCTTTGTATATAAGGAACCTGAAATAAATATAGTAAAAGAAAATGTAGATAATGTAGAAAAGGAAATAAATAGACTAGATTTAGCTGTTGAAGAGGGAATTAAACAAGTTGATGAATTATATGAAAAAACCTTACACAATGTAGGGGAAAAAGAAGCAGAAATATTTAATGCCCATAAAATGATTTTGGAAGATCCAGAGTTTATTGACAGTATCAAAGAAAATGTAAAATCAGAAAAAACTAATATAGAATGGGCAGTTAAAACCGTAAGTGATGAGTATATTCAAATTTTCGACAATATGAAAGATGAATATTTAAAGGAAAGAGCATTAGATATAAAAGATATTTCTACTAGAATTTTAAGAATCCTACTGGGTGTAGAGGCCACAGATTTAGCTTCTATAGAAGAAGAATCTATAATATTAGCATATGATTTAACACCATCAGATACTGCACAGATTGATAGGAATATGATATTAGGTTTTGTAACAGAAATTGGAGGGCTTACATCCCACACTGCCATTATGGCTAGAACCATGGAAATACCATCAATATCAGGTATTAAAAATGAAGGCAATATAAAAAGTGGAGATTTTATTATTATAGATGGAAAATCTGGAGAACTATTATTAAACCCTAGTAAAGAAGAAAAAGAAGAATATATTGAAAAGCAAAGAGAATATGTAGAATTTAAACTTAAATTAAAAGAAATGATAGGAAAAGAAAGCATATCTAAGGATGGAATAAAGGTAGAAATATCAGCCAATATTGGAACACCCAAGGATATGGACAAAGTTCTAGAAAATGATGGGGAGGGAGTAGGTCTATTTAGAACAGAATTTTTATATATGGATAGAGACTCCGAACCTACAGAAGAAGAACAATTTATAGCCTATAAAACTGTAGCAGAAAAATTAGGCGAAAAACCCCTTGTAATTAGAACATTAGATATAGGTGGGGACAAAATCTTACCATATTTAACTTTGCCTGAAGAAATGAATCCATTCTTAGGCTATAGGGCTATTAGACTTTGTTTAGATAGAACTGAAATATTTAAAAGGCAATTAAGGGCAATCCTTAGGGCTTCCCATTATGGGAATATAAAAATAATGTTCCCTATGATTTCAAATATTCAAGAAATAAGGGATGCTAAAAAAATAGTAGAAGAAACAAAAGAAGAATTAAGAGGTAAAAACATTCCATTTAACGATGAAATAGAAATAGGAATCATGGTAGAAATCCCTGCAGCAGCAGTTCATTCAAATATATTTGCCAAGGAAGTGGATTTCTTTAGTATAGGTACCAACGATTTAATCCAATATACTTTGGCAGTAGATAGGGGAAATCAAGACATAGCCTATTTATACAATCAATATAATCCAGCAGTGCTAAAATTAATCCGAATGACCATAGAAAATGGTCATAAAGAAGGCATATGGGTAGGAATGTGTGGAGAGGCAGCAGGAGACGAAAAACTAATTCCCTTATTATTAGCCATGGGATTAGATGAATTTAGTATGAGCTCCTCATCTATATTAAAAGCTAGATGGATAATCAATAACACATCTAAAGCCGAAGTAGAACCTATGCTAGACACTATATTAGATTTGCCAACAGCAGAAGATGTAGAAAAATTTATAGACGAAAATATAATTTAATGAAATGTCATTCTAAGGTTAGTAAAGCACTATCTTAAGTTTAGTAAAATGCCATCCTGAGGCGTAGCCGAAGGATCTCCAATATGCATAAATAAGAGATCCTTCATTACCTTGATTTATTTCCATGGGTATGCAGAGCCTACGTTCAGGATGACATTTTAGATTTTATCAGTGATCACATTTGGGACAGAGAGAACCGTCCCCGCTGTCCCATAGGTATATTTTCTACTTATTTGCCAATAATATAATATAATTAGTTATATTATTGGAGGAGATAATTTTGCATATTAGGCTTTTTATAATTGCCATAACCCCAGCTATAATCATTATAGGGGGCATATATTTATCTGATAGATATGATAAAGAACCCATGAGACTTTTAATACTAACCTATGTATTTGGGGCATTATCTGTAATACCCTCTATTATTGTAGAAGAATTACTTATGAGGATTAATCCCTTTATGGGAATTTTAGGTTCACTATATACTAGCTTTATAGTTGCTGGTTTTACTGAAGAATATTTTAAAAGGCAAGTAGTTTTAAGAATTCCCTATAAAACTAAATATTTCAATGAGAAATTAGATGGAATAGTTTATTCTGTATTTTCCACTATGGGATTTGCTACTGTGGAAAATGTTGTATATGTAGTATATAGATATACCAACAATCCCTATATAGGTCTATATAGGGGAATCTTTTCCGTACCAGCCCATGGAGTATTTGGAATTACAATGGGATATTATTTATCTTTGGCAAAATTCGACACAGATGAAAAAAGAGCCAAAAGAAACTATAGGAGATCCCTTTATATGCCTATGTTACTTCATGGATTCTTTGATTTTATATTAATGAGTGGAATCCCACAATTAACCATTCTATTTGTTCCCTATGTAATTTATATATGGTGGTTAAATGAAAGGAAACTAAGCAAATTCATGTATGACTCTAAAAGTAGATTTATAGATATTAATAAGGAAGAATAATCTGTTGAATATTTTTTGACATAGTTATACAATAATATCAAACTAATAATTTGGAGAAGAAAAATGAAAAAAAGATATTTTATATTTATTTTATTGATTATAATTAGTATCTGCTTTTTAATGAGCTGTAATTGTATTCCTGATATTGAAGTAAATAAAAATTGGACAAGTCCAGACTTAGAAATAGATTCAGAAGAAGGGAAAATACAAGATAAAGAAAAAATACAGGAAACTTTAGAGCCTAAAATCACCACTGCCACCATATTAGCTGCTGGAGACATAATGTTTCATATGCCTCAAAATAAAGCTGCTTTTAATTCAGGTACTGGAATATATGATTTTACAGACAATTTTAATTATGTAAAAAAATATATACAATCTACTGATTTACCTATGGCGAATTTTGAAACAGTAGTTCTAGAGGGGAAAAAATATTCTGGCTTTCCTAATTTTAATTCCCCTATAGAAACTTTATCTGCCATAAGAGATGCAGGATTTCATATACTCACAACTGCCAATAATCACTGTTTAGATCAGGGTAAAACTGGCCTAATAAAGACTATAGATGCGATAGAAAATATAGGAATGAAAAATATAGGAACTTATAAATTTCCAGATAGTGATATAATGGTAGAGGATATTAATGAAATTAAAATTGCCACTCTTTCATATAGTTATGGTTTTAATGGAATGGACTATACTTTAACAGAAGAAGAAAGAGAATATATGCTAAGTAAAATAGACGAAGATAAAATAAAAAATGATATTGAAAAGGCTAAATCTTTAGGGGCTGATATAGTAACGGTATTTATTCATTGGGGAAATGAATATCAACAGGAACCCTCTGAAGCACAAATAGAATTAGGTGGAAAAATGGTAGAATGGGGGGCTAATATAATATTTGGTTCTCACCCTCATGTAGTGCAAAAAAGCGAAATCATAAATTTTAATGGAAAAGATAATTTTATAATATATTCTTTAGGGAATTTTTTATCTAATCAAAGATTAGAAAATACGGATAATAAATATACAGAAGATGGAATAATGGTAAAGATACAAGTGGAAAAGAATTTTGATAAAAATGAGACTAAAATTAAAAATATAGAATATATACCTACATGGGTAAGAAAACATAGAATAGATAATAAATTTCAATATGAAATACTTCCTATTAAAGATTTTTTAGAAGATGAGATATTATTTAATAGTTTAGATGAAAGGGAAAAAATTCGAATTCAAGAATCCTTAGAAAGCACCATGGGAAAAGTAATTGAATATTAAGCAGTTTCTGAATATTTTTATATTTTTAAAATGTATATATTTAGTTCAAATTCCTATAAATTTATTATATAATGATATTGTAGTTAAAAAATTGTAAAGGTGTGGATTGCCTTGCCAAATATACAAGACTTTCAAAATATATTATCAAACATTAGAATTAGGGATATTATAGATATTTTAATAGTAGCCGTAGCCTTTTATAAATTATTTATGTTAATTAGGGAAACTAGGGCAGAACAACTTACTAAAGGAATAATTGCATTATTTATATTTACTAAATTGAGTGAGTGGTTAGAATTATATACTATTAATTGGTTATTAAGACAGTTAATGACTGTAGGAACATTAGCTATTTTAATAGTGTTTCAACCAGAGCTTAGACGAGCTTTAGAATATATTGGTCGTTCTAGATTTTTTACCAAATCTTTTACAGAAATAAAAGACGAAACACTATCTGGGGTAGTAGAAGAAATAACAGAGGCTGCAGCTTCTCTTTCCAGACAAAAAATTGGCGCTTTAATAGTTCTAGAAAGAAAAACAGGGCTATCTGAAGTAGCAGAAACTGGAACCAAAATAGAAGGTCAAGTTTCTAGTGAATTACTTATAAATATATTCATACCAAATACCCCACTACATGATGGAGCCGTAATAATAAAAGAAGATATGATAAAAGCTGCAGGATGTTTTTTACCCCTTACAGACAATATGAGTTTAAGCAAAGATTTGGGGACTAGACATAGGGCAGCATTAGGTATTTCAGAAAAATCAGACTGTCTAGCTATTGTAGTATCTGAAGAAACTGGTGCCATATCCATTGCAGAAAATGGCAGCTTAGCTAGATATTTAGATATTAAAACCTTAGAACAGATTCTTTTAGATATGTATAAACCAAGGGATATGAAGCAATCCTTTATTACAAAATGGAGGCGAAAATATGAGCAAAGAGATAGATAAGAATCTAACTTTAAAAATCTTTGCATTAATAATAGCTATCATTTTAAGATCTTATGTTATGGGTAAGGAAAACCCTTCTAGAACGAAAACTATAAAAAATGTAGAAGTTAATTTTACAAATATAGAAAGTTTAGAACAGCAGGATTTAGTAATTATGGAACCTAAAACAGCTAAAATTAATGTGGAATTATCTGGTAAACTAAACAAATTAAGACCTCTTGATGAAAAGGATATTATAGCCACAGTAGATTTATCTGGCTATAGGGAAGGGGATGTAAAGGTCCCCGTTTATGTAGAAGTCCCACAAGATGTGAAGCTATTAGATTATAGTCCAAAGGAAATATTATTTAAATTTGAAGAAATCACAAGAAAAGAACATTTAATTACATTGAAAACTACAGGAGAGCTACCTAAAGGCCATATACTAGGTGAAGCTGAAATAAGACCTCAATCCATATATATAGAAGGGCCTAGATCTTGGGTAGATTCAGTATCTGAAGTGATAGCAGAAGTAGAATTAAATGATAAAGTAGATGATATAAAAGCCTTAGTCCCAATAAATCTTGTAAATAGTAAGGGAGACGATGTCAGGGGACTTGAGCAGGAGCAGAATTTTGTAGATATATTTATTCCTGTCTATCAGTCTAAAGAAGTACCTATAGAATTGCAAACTGAAGGACAGCTTCCAGATAATTATGATATTGCAGATATTAAGATAGAACCAGCCACTGTGGCAATAAAGGGCAAAAAGAAGGATTTAAGAAATATTAATTCTATTAGCACTAGAATAATGGATATTAATTCTCTAATAGGAAAGAGAAATGTCCTAGTGGAACTAGATTTGCCAGAAAAGGTAGAATTAGTAGATCCAAATCAGCAGATAACTATAACCTTGAATGTAGCTGAAAGTAAAAGTAAAACTTTTAACTATACTTTGAAGGATGTAAATATTAAAAGCTTAGACCCTCAGTTTAAAATTGACGAAGCAGATTTGGAACAAAGTTTTGAAGTAGTTTTATTAGGTATAGCAGAAAAAATTGATTCTATAAATAAAGAAGATTTACTTATAGAAATGGATTTAAAGGATTTAGAAGAGGGAACACATAAGGTAGATTTGACTATAAGGGAAAAAGAAGGTATTTTATCTATGGATATAGTACCAGATTCCCTAAATATAAAACTTTTGAAGGAATGAGGAGGGAAATATGAATAGAGATTATGTTTTAGTTATAAACCCAGGCTCTACCTCTACTAAAGTGGCTCTTTTTAAAGAAGATGTGGAAATTAAATCTCACAAGATAAACCATAATGCTAAGGAATTGGAAAAGTATAAGGAAATTTTTGACCAATATGAATATAGATTAAATCTAATCTATGATTGGTTAAGAGATGAAGAAATCCCTACTAAATCCCTTAAAGCAGTAGTGGGAAGAGGTGGAATTTTAAGACCTATGCCTGGTGGCACCTATATGGTTACAAAGAGAATGATAGAAGATTTAAAAATAGGTGTTGGTGGAGAACATGCAGCTAATCTAGGTGGCGTATTAGCTAAGGGTATAGCTGATAGTGAAGGTATTGGGTCATATATTGTAGACCCAGTATCTGTAGATGAATTTGAAAAGGTTTCCAGGATTTCTGGACTAAAAGATATAGAGAGAAAATCTCAGGTTCATTCCTTAAATATTAAGGCAGTATCCCATAGAAGGGCAGAAGAATTAGGAAAAACCTTAGAGGAGATAAATCTTGTAGTAGCCCATTTAGGGGGAGGAATTTCTATTTGTCCTGTAAAAGCTGGAAAGATGATAGATGTAAATAATGCCTCTGAAATGGGGCCCTTTTCACCAGAGAGAACAGGGACTTTGCCAGTAGAGGATTTAGTTGAAATGTGTTATTCTGGTGAATATTCCCTAGAGGATATGAAAATAAAAATTAAAGGTAAAGGTGGACTTATGTCCTATTTAGGTACCACAGATGGAAGGGAAGTAGAAGAGAGAATTCTTAAGGGAGATAAATATGCCAAATTGGTTTATGATGCTATGATTTACCAAATAGGAAAAGAAATAGGTGCCTATGCCACTGTATTAGATGGAAATGTAGATAATATAATTTTAACAGGAGGACTAGCCTATTCTGATTATCTAGTAAATGGAATAAGTAAAATGGTAGAATTTATTTCAGAGATAATAGTATATCCAGGCGAAGATGAAATGTCTGCTTTAAATAAGGGTGTACTTAGAATTATTAGGAATGAAGAAAAAGTAAAAATATACGAAGATGAGGTGGTGTTTAATGATTAAATCTTTTGAAAAATTAATTGGACTAGCTAAATCTAAAGGTAGTAAAAAATTAGCCGTAGCAGTGGCTGAAGACCATGAAGTATTAGAGGCTGTTAAAATGGCTACAGAACTAAAAATAATAGAACCTACATTAGTAGGCGACAAAGAAAAAATTGAAGCTATAGCTAAGGAAATAAATTTTGATTTGACAAAGACAAAAATAATAGATGAAAAGGATCAGGTTTTAGCAGCCAGAGAAGCTACAAGATTAGTAAGTAGTGGAGAATGTGATATTTTAATGAAAGGTCTAGTGCCTACAGCTACTATAATGAAGCAAGTATTGGATAAAGAAATAGGCCTTAGAACTGAAAAAATAATCAGCCATGTGGCTGCTTTTCATGTAAAAAATTATCATAAAGTATTTTTCGTAACAGATGCTGCTATGAATATAGCGCCAGATTTAAATGGGAAGAAAGGGATAATTGAAAATGCAGTAGATTTAGCTCATTCCTTAGATATAAAAATACCTAAGGTAGCAATTCTTGCTGCTAGTGAAAAGGTTTCCCCAAAGATGGAATCTACTGTTCATGCAGGGGAATTGGTGAGTTTATATAAAAGTGGTGAAATAAAAAATTGTGTAGTAGATGGGCCATTTGCATTAGACAATGCTATTTCTAAAGAAGCTGCTAAAGTAAAGGGAATAGATTCAGAGGTGGCAGGAAATCCAGATATATTATTGGTTCCAAACATAGACGCAGGGAATGTATTGTATAAATCCCTAACCTTTTTAGCAGATGCAGATTCTGCAGGAATTATTTTAGGTACAAAAGCCCCAATAGTTCTAACTTCAAGGGCAGATAACAAAGAAGCAAAACTACATTCTATAGCATTGGGAGTGCTATTAACATCTAAATAAAAGGAGGATATATATGGCAGAAAAATTATTAGTAATCAATCCAGGTTCAACCTCTACAAAAATTGGAGTATTTGAAGAAGAGGAGCTTATATTTGAAAAAACCTTAAGACATTCCGTAGAGGAATTAGCACCTTTTGATAAAATATTCGATCAATATAAATTTAGAGAAGATATTATAATAGAGAGTTTAAAAGAAAACAATATAGATATAAAATCCTTAACAGGGATAATAGGTAGAGGGGGATTGTTAAAACCTATAGAAGGTGGAACCTATGAAGTAAACGATTTCATGATAGAAGATTTAAAAAATGGAGTCCAAGGAGATCATGCCTCAAATTTAGGTGGAATAATTGCTAATGAGATAGCAAAAGAAATTGGAGTAAAAGCCTATATAGTAGATCCTACTGTAGTAGATGAATTAGAAGATGTAGCTAGAATATCTGGATTAAAGGAAATAGAAAGAAGAAGTGTATTTCATCCCCTAAATCAAAAAGCAGTAGCCAGACGCCATGCAAAATCTCAAAATAAGAAATATGAGGATATGAATTTAATAATAGCACATCTAGGTGGAGGAATTTCAGTAGGAGCACATAAAAAAGGTAGAGTAATAGATGTAGCCAATGCATTAGAAGGGGATGGAGCATTTTCTCCTGAAAGAAGTGGTAGTTTACCTGTAGGGGATTTAGTGAAACTTTGCTATTCTGGTAAATATACCTATGATGAGATGAAAAAAATGATTAAGGGAAATGGCGGCATGGTATCTTATTTAGGAACTAATAATGGCATAGATGTATCTAAAAAAATAGAAAATGGAAATAAGGAAGCTGAATTAATCTACTATGCTATGGCTTATCAGGTAGCAAAAGATATTGGAAGCTGTGCAGCAGTACTAGAGGGAGATGTAGATAATATTCTTCTAACTGGTGGTATTGCCCATGACAAGCGATTTACAGCTTGGATAGAAGAAAAGGTTAAATTTATAGCCCCAGTATTTATCTACCCTGGAGAGGATGAGCTAACAGCATTGGCAGAGGGGGGCCTTCGAGTACTAAGAGGTGAAGAAGCTGCAAAAGAATATAGATAATCAGGTGATAATATGTTAAATGATAAAAGATTAAAATTTGTGATAGGTCATTATGGCAGTGGCAAAACTGAATTTAGTATTAATTATGCAGTGAAATTAGCAGAAATGGGGAAGAAGGTAGCCCTTGGGGACTTAGATGTAGTGAATTTGTATTTTCGTTCTAGAGAAAAGAAAGAATTATTAGAAGAAAAGGGAATTAGGGTTATAGCTTCTTCTATTAATGCATCAGCAGTAGATATACCAGCCATATCCGCTGAGATTGTAGTTCCTATGCAGGATGTATCCTACGAAGGGATAATAGACGTAGGGGGAGACCCTGCTGGCGCTAGAATCTTAGGAATGTATAAAGAATATTTAGTGGAAGGACAATATGATATGTTCTTTGTTTTAAATGCCAATAGACCTGAAACTCAAACTGTAGAAAAAGCTATGGAATATTTAAGAAAAATTGAAGATACAGCCAGGGCCAAGGTTACAGGTATAGTAAATAATACACATATGCTAAAAAGTACCACTGTAGAAGATGCATTAAAGGGACAAAAGTTGGCAGAAGAACTATCTAATAAAGTTGGAATTCCTATTAAATATATATCTTGTATAGAAAGTGTTGCAAGTAAATTACCAGAAGATTTACAAGGTGAAATCTTCCCGATGAATTTGTATATGAGGGAAGATTGGATGATTTAACAAAAAGTATAGGGGGGTTATTATGGCAAAGGTAAAAGGAACAGTAAGATTCCAAGAAGATATTTGTAAGGGATGTGGCCTATGTGTATCAGTATGTCCTACAAAAATCATTTTCCTAAATAAAGATAAAATCAATGCTAAGGGCTATCATCCAGCTACAGTAGTTGAAATGGACAAATGTATTGGCTGTGCCAGTTGTGCCACTATGTGTCCCGATGTAGTTATAACTGTTGAAAGAGAGAAAAACTAAATTTTAAAGGAGGGTTATTTATGGCTAAAGTTCTCATGAAGGGAAATGAAGCTATTGGCGCTGCCGCAATAGAGGCAGGCTGTAAATATTTTTTCGGCTATCCAATAACGCCACAATCTGAACTACCTGAATATATGTCTAGAGAATTACCAAAGATAGGTGGCTGTTTCTTACAAGCAGAATCTGAAATAGCTGCAATAAATATGGTTTATGGTGCGGCAGGTGCAGGAGTTAGAGCTATGACTTCTTCATCTAGTCCAGGGATTTCACTAAAACAAGAAGGTATTAGCTATATAGCAGGTGCAGAACTACCCTGTGTAATAGTAAATATTATGAGAGGTGGCCCAGGTCTAGGTAGTATCCAACCATCTCAAACAGACTATTTCCAAGCCACAAGAGGTGGAGGAAATGGAGATTATAGATTAGTAGTATTGGCACCAGCTAATGTTCAAGAACTAGTAGATTTAATCATAGAAGGTTTTGATATAGCAGACCAATATAGAAATCCAGTAATGATACTTGGAGATGGAATGATTGGTCAAATGATGGAACCAATAGAATTTAAGAACCCAAAACAAAGAGAATTACCTGAAAAAACTTGGGCTACTACTGGCACTAAAGGTGAAAGAAAACCTAATATAATAAATTCTCTATATTTAGCAGCTGAAGAATTAGAAAGGCACAATATTAAATTACAAGCTAAATATAAAGAAATTCGAGAAAATGAAGTAAAAGTAGAATCCTATAATATAGAAGATGCAGATGTAGTAATAGCTGCTTATGGAACTACTTCCAGAATAGCTAGAACTGCCATATCTCAATTAGAAAAAGAAGGTTATAAGGTAGGTTTAATTAGACCTATTACTCTATGGCCTTATCCTTATGATGAATTTAAGAAAATTAATGAAAACTGTAAGGGAATACTAACAGTAGAAATGAATACAGGACAAATGATAGATGATGTTAAAATAGCCGTAGAAGGCAAATTCCCTGTATATTTCCATGGTAGAACTGGTGGTATGGTACCTACACCAGCTGAAATAATAGAAAAAGTTAAAGCTATATATGGAGGTGAATTATAATGGCTATAGTATTTGAAAAGACTAGAGGCCTAACAGATGCACAAACTCACTATTGCCCAGGATGTACTCATGGTATAATTCACAGATTGGTAGCAGAATCCTTAGAAGAATTAGGAGTACTAGATAATGCTATAGGAGTAGCACCAGTAGGTTGTTCAGTATTAGCATATAATTATTTTAACTGTGATATGCACGAAGCTGCCCATGGTAGAGCACCAGCAGTTGCAACTGGAATTAAAAGAGTTCGTCCAGAAAACTTTGTATTTACCTATCAAGGTGATGGAGACTTAGCCTCCATAGGAACTGCAGAAATCGTTCATGCAGCCCACAGAGGAGAAAAAATTTCCACTATATTTGTAAACAATGCCATATATGGAATGACAGGTGGACAAATGGCCCCCACTACACTAATAGGTCAAAAAGCTACGACTGCACCTTATGGTAGAACTGAAGAACATTCGGGAAAACCTATAAGAATATCTGAAATGTTAGCTACCATAGATGGAGCCAAATTTGTGGAAAGAGTTACAGTAACTACTCCAGCTGAAGTTAGAAGAGCTAAAAAAGCTATAAAAGAGTGTTTCCAATTACAATTAGATAGAAAAGGCTTTGGAATAGTAGAAGTATTGTCTACTTGCCCAACTAACTGGGGCCTAACACCAGAGGAAGCTCTAAGATGGTTAGAAGATAATATGATTCCTTATTATCCTTTAGGAAACTTTAGAAGACCTGAGGAGGTGGAATAAATGGAAGAAAGAGTAGTAATGGCAGGATTTGGTGGACAAGGAGTAATGGCTATAGGGCAGTTATTAACTTATGGTGGTATGGTAGAAAATAAATATGTTTCTTGGTTACCATCCTATGGACCAGAAATGCGTGGTGGAACTGCTAACTGTGGTGTAATAGTATCAGATGAACCAGTAGGCTCACCAGTAGTAGTAGATTCCACATCAGCTATAGTAATGAACAAACCATCTTTAGATAAGTTTGAATATACCTTAGTAAAAGGCGGAAAACTATTTATAAACTCATCTTTAATAGAACAAAAAGCAGAAAGAGAAGACATAGATGTATATTATATTCCAGCTAATGAATTAGCAGATGAGATAGGCAATGCAAGGGTCGCCAATATGGTAATGTTAGGAGCATATTTAGAAGCAAGTAAAGTCGTAGATGTAGAATCTGTACTAGAAGGATTTACAAAAGTATTTGGAGAAAAAAGGGCAAAGTTAATCCCTATAAATAGAAAAGCTCTAGAAAAGGGTGCAGAAATAGCAAGAGAACAAATGAAGGCAATGGTATAAGAAAAAGGCTGATTTCTTTAGGGGGATCAGCCTTTTTCATTATATTACATTATATGATAAATAAGTTGTTTAAATTTTCAAAAAGTTCTCTTGCATTTAAAATTTAATTATGATATACTAATCAAGAGAGTTAGAAAATTGTATAAACTTTAAACTATTCGCTATAAATTCAATTGTATTTTATTTATCTAATCTAAGAAAACTCTTTGTTTTAATCTAAAAATCATTAAAAAACTATATATAAATCGCTGAATTCTTTTTAAGAAGCGGGGGAACCAATGTTTTGGGGTGAATCCATTATGGACGGGCAAAACCCTTAGCCCGAACCCGACAGCTAACCTCGTAAGCGTAGAGGGGTTGATATTTCTGTATTTTAAGACTATGGGAAATAGAGAAGAACCCCATAGTCTTTTTATGTTCTTAAATTTACAAAAAAATACTGAAATGAAAGGAATGTATTTATAATGAGGAAAACTTATCTAGCTTTTACTATAGGTAATGACCCCCATACAGAAGGGCTTTTTAAATCCAGTCATATTGGTAGACTGGCAGGTATTGATTGCTATGTTTTAGCACCAGGGAAGACCATAGATGAATTGGCAAAGGCTATAAAGCACCATGAACCTGATTTTATTGGCATTAGTTATAGATTGACTCCTGAGATTGGAGTAAAGGAATTTACCCGTATATTACATGAATTTCAGAAACTTGGGCTATTAACTAAAGAAAATGGTGATACTAGAAAAGTAGCCTTAGCGGGACTTCCCAAGACTATGGAAATATTAGAAGGAGTTAAAAACAAATTACCTTGTGAGGTTTTCCTAGTTCCATCTAAAACAAATCCATTGGCAAGTGCAGCTTCTAGTCTGGATTATTTTGAGGTTTTTGATAGTAGAAGGAAAGAAATATTATCTCAACTAGAGACTGAATTGTTTCCCTATAAAATTAAAGAATTAGACCAAATTGCAAAAGAAGTAATTGCAAATGAAAAGTATAGACTAGAACCACCACTTAATATACCCTCAGAAAAAGCAAAAGCTTCTCTAATATATAGATATGAAGAGACAAAAAGACCTTTAATACGAACACATTTTGGTATTCCTTCAGATTCCATATACCCGACTATAGAGGGGATAGAGCTCATAGCCAAGGCAAGAGTAGTTGATGAAATTTCCCTAGGTTCTTCCGATTTGTCTCAAAGATATTTTGGAAAACCAGAGGAATTTGAAAATAGAAAAAATGATGGGGGAGTTCCTTATAAGGATTATGATGATTTAGTTAGCCTTTTTAAGGCAACTAGACAAGGTAATTATCCATCAATAAAACCCTATGCTCATGTATACGATATATTATATTTTGTTGATATCTGTATTAAGGCAGGAATGCTAATTGGTGCCCATCAAGCTGTACCACTATTTTGGTTTAATGAATTAGATGGAAGAGGGCCATTATCAGTGGAGGATTCTATAGATGAACATATTTTAGCAGTTAAAAAACTTGCAAAACTAGACATACCAGTTGAGATGAATGATCCCAATCAATGGGCTTCTAGATATGCTCATGACACATTAATAGTGGCGGATTATGCTTTGATAACTGCAGTTATGGTGACAACGGATGTTAAGGATAGAATATATCAGTTTCAGTTTAACAAACCTGCAGAAACAGGGGATTTAGCAGATCTTGCAAAAATGTCTACTGCCATTGAAGTTTCAAATAAAGTATCGCAATACAATTCATTATCCAGAATGTGGAGGGAAACTCGTACAGGAATTGAGCATTTAAGTCCAGATATGGACATAGCCAGATTTCAGTTAGCTAGATCTACTCTTTTACAGATGCTCATAGATCCACAAATTATACATTTGGTAAGCTATTGTGAAGCTAATCATGCAGCTACAGCTGAGGATATTATGGAAAGTTCTCAAATAGTTCGTAAAGCAATAAGATTATTTGAGGAAAACAAACCAGATTTGATTAAATATATGAAAGATCCTATTGTACTAGAAAGAAAAGAACATCTTATTAAAGAAAGCTCCTTTTTATTAAAGGAAATAGCAAGACTTAATCCATTATATAAAGAAGGTCATTTGTCTACATTAGCTCCTTATCTAGCAGATAGTAGTACATTGAAAAAAGCCATAAAAACAGGGTATATGTCAGCACCAGGAATCATGCACCCATCCTATAGACAGGAATATTTACTTACAAAAATAATGGAGCATGGATTTATAGATGCTGTAGATTTTGAAGACTATACCATATTATCAGAAGAAGATAGACTAAACCAATTGAAAAAAGTTTAGCTGGCTGGAAAAGGATTATTAATATAGGGTTGATAAATATGTATTATAAGGGGGTGAACTTGTTTATGAAAATAGGTATTTATGGAGCTAGTACACAAAGTGGGAAGGCATTTTTGGCAGACTTTCTTATGAAAGGCTATAGTGTTTATGGTTATGCTAGACAATCACTACATGGAATGGAGTTCATAAATGAAATAAGAAAGAATAATGGCATTATGCTAGAGAGGCCTGATAATGTTATTGGGGAGGAATCCCAATTTATTGAGCTTAGAAATAGTAGGGTAGGAAGTAATTTAGATGAATTAGTAAATCATTCAGATATTATTGTTATTTCCCATCCTTCCCAGTATATTGAGGAAACAGTTATGAATCTTAAAAAGGCCAATATAATAGAAAAAAGGATTCCTTTAGTATTAGGCTGCAGTAGAACACTAGCAACCCCCTATATTTGGGATGTTTTAGGGAAGGATTATCCCGTTGTTTGTTTTTCTACTTTGCCCTATTCATCTAAATCTTTATCGCTAGGTAGTGTATTTATAAAAAGAAGAAAAAGAAATTGGATGGCTTCTTTAGAAGGTGAATTTAAAAATGAGGATATCAATATAATTGAAGAGATTTTTCCACAAGTTTTATATAATAAAGTTCCTGCCAGTACCTCTTTAGGAAATATAGGTGCAGTATTTCATGCAGCTCCTTATATGTTAAATTATGAAGAAATAAAAGAGTATGAAAGAGAAGGGAAAACTTATTCTTTCTATGTACAAGGAATAATGGAAAGAAAAGATGTGGGAGAATTTATAGAGGCTATTGATCAAACTAGACTTCATATTGCTCATTATTTAGGACTGCCAGTTTTCGGCTATTCTATTTCCCCAAGGGAGGAAAGATGGAAAGAGATAATGAAGCGAATGAGAAAAGCAGAATTAGAATATATAGACAATATAGAAGAATTAAGGATTTTAAGGCATGATTATTTAGAAGAAATTAACAATTCTATTCTTTCGGCACAACATTGGCTAGATGTAACTTATGGTGTTAGACGAATAGAGGGAGAATCCATAGGTTCGGCTATTGGACGAACTCCAACATATCAACAAATGTCAGTACCTCAAAAAAGATATGTAGAGGAAGATATTCCAACAGGCCTTGTTCCATTAGAGGCTTTGGCAAAGAGATTTAACATTAACCACGATGAAATAAGCTATATCATAGATCTCTATGATAAAACATTTAATTTGGACTCTAGAGCAAAGGGAAGGAATGTAGAAAAGTTTGAAACAGAATTTTTAACCAAGTATTTAACGGGAGAATTGTTTAAAGCTTATGAATATGCCATTTAATTATCTAAATAAGGATAAGTAAAATAGCTCCCCCTTTTAATGTAAATTTTTAAATTTGCATTAAAGAAAATAGGGGCTATTTTATTTTTGATCTATGTCAATATTTTGGACAAAAATTTAATCCAAAAAATTTTTTCTTGCATTTAAGATTTAATTATGATATACTAATTAAGAGAGTTGTATATCCTTTAAGCTATTCGCTGTGAATTCAATTGTATTTCATTTATCTAATCTAAGAAAACTCTTTGCTTTAATCTAAAAAATCATTAAAAAATCATTAAAAAATCATATATAAATCGCTGAATTCTTTTTAAGAAGCGGGGGAACCAATGTTTTGGGGTG
>DAIMNI010000124.1:0-2644 GCA_036720245.1 Tissierellia bacterium
TGAAAGTAGGCATGAAAAAAGAAAATATATGCTTGTCTACAGTACCACCAACTGCACCACCAGCTCCTTGTATGAGATTGGATTTACCATATGCTGTGGCATTAAGGGAACTATTTACTGATTATAAAATGAGAGCCCAGATGAATACTAAATATATGGAATCCTCTACTAGGGAAGCTACAGTAACTCATACTTTAAATCTACTTATATCTCAATTGACTAGGGCAGAAATTCAATCTACTATCACTCCTGATGAAGGTAGAAATGTGCCATGGCATATTTATAATATAGAGGCAGTGGATACAGCTAGGCAGGCCTTTGCTGGTATGGATGGACTTAATGAAATGGTGGAAATTAAAAGAGATAAGGGAGAATTAGCTGATAAAGTTAGAGAATTAAAAGAAAGAGCTGTTCTCTTTATGGAAGAAATAATAGAAGTAGGTGGATATTTCAATGCAGTGGAACAAGGTTTCTTTGTAGATTCAGGTTATTATCCTGAAAGAAATGGGGATGGAATATCTAGGAAAATAGATGGAGGAATAGGGGTAGGTACAATTTATGAAAGAGATGAAGACTATATGGCCCCTGTTACTGCTCATTTTGGCTATAATAATATAGCTCAATATGATAAATCAGCAGTGGACAATCCATCTAAATTAATTGGTGGAAGTACATTTGAAGAACCAGATAAGATAATCTATATAGACGAATTAGATGAAAATGACAATGTTTATTTAAGATTAGAAGAAACAGAAGAATTAAGAAATACCTCAAAGCTTAAACCAGAAATGGAATGGTTAGGAGATGGAATTGTTTTAATGACTATGTTTTTACCTGCAGAAGAAAGAGTTGCAGAATTTGCTGCACTAGAAATAGGTAAAAAACTAGGTCTGAAAGATGTGGAAGTAATTCACAAGGAAATAATGCAGGAAGCTGAAGGCACTAGAATAGAACTAAAAGGTAGAGTGGATTTTACTATAGATATAGATGATTTAGTAATTCCACCTAAGCCTGAAACTTTTACAGAAGATGAAATAAGAGAAGAAATAGAGAAGCATCCTATGAAAATAGTTGCTGCTACAGTAGGAGAAGACGAACACTCTGTAGGCCTTAGGGAAATTATAGATATTAAACATGGAGGCATAGAAAAATATGGTATAGAATGTCATTATTTAGGCACTTCTGTCCCAATAGAAAAATTAGTAGATGCAGCTATAGAAATTAATGCAGATGCAATTTTAGCCTCTACAATTATATCTCATGATGATATTCACTATAAAAATATGAAAAAGCTACATGATTTAAGTATTGAAAAAGGCATTAGAGATAAAATTATACTTGTAGCAGGTGGAACCCAAGTATCTAATGAATTAGCCATTGAAAATGGTATGGATCAAGGATTTGGACGAGGTTCTAATGGGGCTCAAGTGGCTACATTTTTAATAAAGAAAAGAAGAGAGATAAAAAATGAAGATTGATTTATTAGTAGCAGAAATAGGTAGTACTACTACAGTAGTTAATGGATTTAATATAAACCCTTGCCCAGAATTTATTGGGCAAGGGCAATCTTCTACTTCCATATTTGAAGGGGATGTAAATATAGGTCTTAGGGCTGCAATTGAAAACTTAGCCAATAATCTAAAGGTAGAAGATATTGAATACCATCAATTAATAGCCACTAGTTCTGCCGCAGGAGGCCTTAGAATGACAGTCCATGGCTTAGTATATGATATGACAGTTAGGGCTGCTAAAGAGGCTGCATTGGGCGCAGGAGCTAATATAAAGTATATAACAGCGGGGAAACTTAGAGAATCAGATTTAAAAAAGATAAAAGATATAGAGCCAAATATTATTTTAATAGCTGGTGGAGTAGATTATGGAGAAAGAGATACAGCTTTATATAATTCTAAGCTCATTGCAAATCTAGATTTAGACATTCCCGTAATATATGCAGGTAATGTGGAAAATAGGGAAGAAGTCAAAGAATTATTTCAAAATAAAGAATCTGAATTATATATAGTAGAAAATGTTTATCCGAAAATAGATGAATTAAATATAGAACCAACTAGGGCAGTAATTCAGCAGGTATTTGAAAAGCATATTATTCATGCACCAGGAATGGAGAGAATTAGAGATATGGTAAATGGCTCTATAATGCCTACACCTGGAGCAGTAATGGCGGCCTCTAAATTATTATATGAAGAAATTGGGGATTTAATCACTATAGATGTAGGAGGAGCTACTACAGATATTCACTCTGTAACTGAAGGCAGCGATGAAATAAATAGAATATTAATAAATCCAGAGCCATTAGCGAAAAGAACAGTAGAAGGGGATTTGGGAGTATTTATAAATATGCATAATATTGTAGATATGGTGGGGAGAGATAAAATTCTTAAAGAATTAAATATATCTTTGGAAGAATTAGAAGAAATAATAAAAAATCATAAAGAGATACCAAATTCAGATTTAGAAAAAAACTTTATAGAAAAATTAACCCTTCATGCAGTTATAACAGCTATTAAAAGACATGCAGGAAATCTTAGAAATCTATATGGTCCCAGTGGGAAAAAGACAATAGCAGAAGGGAAGGATTTGACAAAAGTAAAAACCATAATAGGAACTGGCGGAGCTTTAACTAGAT
>DAIMNI010000125.1:0-2610 GCA_036720245.1 Tissierellia bacterium
TTCCATCAAAATCCCTATATAGCGAAGTATCTAATCCCTTTTCTAATGTATCTATCCTTTTATCAAATCCTACCTCGTTTAAACATCGAAGGACCCTATCCTTATCATATTCCACAGTAGCTCCCACATTTTGCCCTAGTCCAAAGGAAAATAATTTGAAATCTTGAAATACTACTGAAAAAATCCTTAAGTACTCGTCATAATCATAATTTTTAATATCTATTCCATTTAATAAAATCTGTCCTTCTGTTGGGTCATATAATCGAATAAGAAGTTTTATAAATGTAGTCTTTCCTGAACCATTCATACCCACTATTGCAAGTCTTTCGCCTATATTTAGTTTTAAATTTATGTTTTTTAGTACATAGCTTTCAGTACCTGGATATTTAAAACTAACATTTTTAAATTCAATACCATATTTATTATCTAATCGCTTTTCCATAGGGATGCTCCCCATATATTTCCCGCCATCTAATTCTAAAAAATCAAATAATTCGCCAAAATATACTTTATTGGCCACTGTACTAGATATAGCAGCGATAATGCTATTTACTCCTTCAAATAATATAGTAATTGCTGCTGTATATTGGACTATTTCTCCTATGGTAATGGCACCTATTATGGCTTTCCAACCTACATATAGATATATGGCACCTATGGTAATATTGCTAATTAAACTTGGAATAGCATTCCCAATTCCCAATATTTTACCTGCTAATTTATACATTCCTGATAATTCTTTTGACATTTTTTTATTATGTTTTTGAGGTAATTTCTTACCATAAATTCTAATATCCTTGCCTGATTTATAATCTACAGCTAAAAACTCATAAGCAGAATATAGTCTGAAAGTATCATTGCCAAGTTCTACTATATATTCAGAAACCTTGGTATTAAATTTAGCCAGTGAAATAAAAGAAATGGTATTTACAATTACTAAAAATAATATAAATATAATATTAATACTTCTGCTGCTAATACCAGCTATTGAAGCCTCTGCCACAAATACTCCTTTGGATAAAAGTATAGATAATATTATAATAATTAGACCCTGAGTAAATTCATAAGTAGCATTCATAAGACTACGGAAACTATGATTGCCATTTTGTTCAAGCATTTTTATATTTTGCACCATATTTTGAGTATCTTCTTTTTCTATAAATTCATAGTCTAAATCAATTATCTTTTGGTTTTTAGCCATTTCTAATTTTCTATAAAGTTTGTCTTTATAAAAGTTATTTCCATTATCTAAAATGCTTTTCAAAATACTTAAAATTAGATTAAGCCCAATTGTTAGCAATACAAATTTCAATACTAATTCTTTTTCATTCCCTAAAATTAAGAAATTGATAATTTTCCTAGAATAATAAATTGTAACAAAGGGACGCACTCCTGTAATTATTCCACCTAGTATGCTTGTAATAAGATACATTGTTTCATAGGAGATTACAAATTTATATGCTTTAAGAATTACATTTTTATCTTTATCCAACTACAGTCACCTCCATATCCTCTCTGTAATAATGGCTTTGAATTTCAAACATCTCACTATACTTCTCATTTTTCGCCATTAATTCCTCATGGGTTCCTTCTTCTATTATTTCGCCATTTTCCAAGAATAATATTCTATTGCAAAATTTAGTAGAAGCTAGACGATGGGATATAAACATGGCGGTTTTGTTTTCTGTCATATCATTGTATTCTTCATATATTTCAGATTCAGCTATAGGGTCTAAGGCAGCTGTTGGCTCGTCTAATATGCTTATTGGCCCACCCTTGTATAAGGCTTTTGCCAATAATAGTCTTTGGGCTTGCCCTCCCGATAGGTCTATGGCATTTTCTCTGCTAGTTCTAACTAGATAAGTGTTTTCTTTTTCTGGTAAACTATTTACAAAATCTAATAGCCGCACATCTTTTAAAGCTTTATATACCTTTTTCATGTCTGGATTCTCTTCCCCAGAAGTAATATTATTTAATATGGTATCTGGCATCATATAAATATCTTGAAATACTGTGGAAAACAAAGAATAATAATCATATATATTGTATTCATCTTGAGATACTCCATTTACTAAGATTTCCCCATCTGTTGGTTTTAGTAATCGCATAAGCAAAGATACAATAGTGGTCTTCCCTGCACCATTTACTCCCACTAAGGCAATCTTTTCGCCTGGTGATATTTTTAAATTGAAATCCTTTAATACATAATCCTCATTTTCACCATATTTAAAGGAGACATTTTTAAATTCAATGCTAGGTGCCTTATTTAAATTAGCTTTATATTGATTATCTTCTCTATTTAAATCATCTTCTTTTTCAAAAAAATTTCTCACTATATTAATTTGAGAGGAGTAATATACATAACTATTAATTTGTTTTACAATATAGGATAGCCAATCCGAAAAACCTGCAATGGCTCCAAATAATAATACAAAATCTGAAATAGTAATTTTCCCTAAAAAATATAGTCCTATTAAAAATAAATAAGCTAGCCCATCCCGAATAAATACTATTAAAACATCTATTATTCCACCTATGGTATTTATTTGTTTTTCTTTTTTGTATTCCTTAGACCATCTGGATAAATAATATTGGAAATTATCCATAAAC
>DAIMNI010000037.1:0-21107 GCA_036720245.1 Tissierellia bacterium
ACTTAATGCCGTAGCAAATCATACATGTTCTAAATTTCAAATAAAAGATTTGGGTGGCACAAGTGCATTTTTAGTTTTTATTGACGAACTAGAAGAGTTTTCAAGAATATCAAGGGCCAATAAAAATAGGCAGTATGTAGAAGAGTTTTGCAAAACTGATCTATCATTTGTGGATGATTGGTTTCAGATTGATTTTATATTTGACAACGAAAACATTGAGGCTCTTGATCCTGAATTTGCATTTAAAGGAAGATGTAAAAGATTTCTAGCACTTTTCGATATACATAATTTAGATGATAATTTGAAAATTAGATTGAGATGCATTGATAATCTATTTGAAAATAATAATATCTACTGTTTAGAAATCACAAGGACATTTTATACTAAAGAAGAATATCAAACGCTATAGGGACAAATTATCTATTAAAGCAAATCTATAAAAGTTAAGTAGATGCAGGTAATATTATAACTATTAAGAATAAATTTAAGTCCTGAAATCTTTAAAAACAAAGAGCTCAGGACCTTTTTATATTTTACTTTGATAAAATGTTTTTAAAATGAACCCTTCTATATTTATTTACGTCTATGAGGGTGAAACCGGTTTTAATATAGAAATGAGAGGTGATGATGTGGATAATGATGAATTTACCTTGCTTCTAAATAGCTGCAAAAATTCAATTGAACGATTTGTTTATTATAAAATGCCAAATATACATGATGCAGAAGATGTATTACAGGAAATTTTCATAAACGGATACAATTCTTTTGATAGTTTAAAATCCAAGGAAAAATTCAAATCCTGGATGCTTTCCATTGCAGCTAATCAATGTAAGGACTATTATAGAAAGAAATATAGAAATCTAGAGATACCAGTAGATAATTTATATTATTACGAAAAATCCTATAGTAGATCGGGTGTAACCATTAAAGAAACAGTAGATTATACACTGGAAAAACTTTGTGAAAAAGATAAAGAGATATTGAACATGTATTATATTAATGGTATAGATCAAAAGAGTATTTCTACAATGCTAGATATTCCAGTTGGTACAGTAAAGAGCAGATTGTATAAGGCTAGACAAAATTTCAAACAAGCATATCCATATCCACCAGATATGAAAGGAGAATGTATAATGAAGAATACAAAATTTCCACAAGTAATGCCAGAGATTACCATAGTTAAATCTAACTTGGAAGAATTTGAGGTTAAATGTGAACAAGATATAGGGTTTTTTATTATTCCTCGTTTAGATGAAGAAGTAAAATTTGCCACCTATGATTTTGATAAATATCCAATAATGAAAAAAACTAGTGAAACTAATGTAAAGGTTGTAGGCAAGGCTATTGTACATGGGGTTGAATGTGTAGAAATAGAAGAGGAAGAAATTAATGAAGATGGAAGTAAATATGGATTTACAATGTTTGAAAGGCTTACAGATACACATTTGCAGACAGTTGCTGCTATAAATAATCATAAAGAAGTAAAAGAAATATCTACATTCCTAGATGATGATTTCTTAAATTTTTGGGGCTTTGGAGAAAATAATTGTGGTGAAGAACTGCTTCAAAGGAGAAAAGGTATTATTGGATGTAATGAAAAAGGAGAATTATGTAAGGAAGATGCAGATATTCATAATTCTGATATAGTTGGCAGATACCTAGTTAAGATTGGAAACAATGAATATGATACTATTAGACAAATATACTTCAATAGTCATAATGAGTTAGTTGAAAACTATATAAATACTGAGGGTAAAGTAGTGCTTTTTAGAAGATTTAATAGATATGATTGGAGATATAAGAAAGGCTATGATAAACTTTGGACAGAAATGTTTCTACATTCTGATAGAATTATTTTAAACGGCGATATTTATGTACATTGGTATAATTGTTTGCCAGAATATGTATTGTAAAAAGACACAAAGGGACAGTCCCTTTGTGTTCCTTGTGCCCATGGAAGTCTTGAATCCTTGATTTAAGGGTTTCAGGGCTTTTTTTATTATGACACAAGAGAACCGTCCCCTTGTGTTTTAATAATTAATTCCAATAGAATTTTGTAACGAATTATGATAAATTTACACTAATAATATGAAGGGAGGATTGGGATGAAGAATATTGAAAAAATCTATAAATTATATAAAGACGATATTTTTAAATACTTATTTAGCTTAACTTACGATCCTAATCTTTCTGAGGATTTGCTTTCTGAAACATTTATAAGAGCTATAAAATCCATAGGCAGATTTAAAGGGGATTCTAGTATAAAAACTTGGATTTTTTCTATAGCCAGATATAGCTGGTATGATTATTTAAGAAATGAAAATAAGGAAATACCTTTCCATGATTTAATAAATCTATATCTTAATGAAAATATAGAAAAAGAGACTGTAAATAGGGAAGTAGCTAAAAGAATCATAGGATTATTAAAAAAGGAAGATGAGAGAAATCGAGATATTGTTATTATGAGAATTAATGGATATTCCTACTATGATATAGGAGTTAAACATAAGATATCAGAGAACTCTGCCAGGGTAATTAATTTTAGAACAAAAAATAAGATAAAGGATATTTTAGAAAAGGAGGGTTTTGGTGATGAATAAAATTTCCTGTAATATATGCTTGGATTTGATGCCTTTAGTGAAAGATGGCGTCAGTAGTGAAGATAGCAAGCTATTAGTGGAGAAACACTTATTAGAATGTGAAGATTGTGAGGCTATATATTCTGAATTTAAAAATATGGAAGTAGAGGATTTAAAGATTGACAATAACAAGGTTTTAGGAAAAATAAAGAGAAAGCTTTATTCTTTAGCTGGTTTGATTTTAATAATGGGAAGTATAATAGGAGTTAATTTAAATAATAGTCAAGGCATATTTTATAATTTTTTAATAATGCCTTTATTAGGTGGAGTGGCATATTTAGCCTTTGAAAAAAAGGCTTATTTAGCTTCTATATTGGTATTCATAATATCATTTATTCGCCAAGCTAGTTATGGATATTTAAAAGGCTATTTTTCTAATATAAAAGAATTATTTTATGAATCTGTACCAATTTCAATAGTATTTGTCATATTCTTTTTTGTGGGAATAATTATATTTAAATTAATTAATATTAGTATTTATGGATGGAAGGGGGATAAAAATGAATAAAACGATTCGAATATTAGCTGGAATAGGAGCAGTTGCCTTAATTGTATTTTTATTAGTAATCACTATGGCATTGACAGGAAATCCCATATCTAAAATATTAGCCACAAGAACAGCTGATAAATATATAGCAGAAAAATATTCAGATTTAAAAGTTCATAGAGAGGAGACTTATTATAATTTCAAAGATGGAAATTATGGAGTAAAATATACAGATAGAAAAAGCAAAGATATACATTTTACCATAGGAACCGATTATTTAGGCAGATTAAGTTACGATGGATATGAGAAAGATGTTTTAAGCAAATGGAATACTAGACTTAGATTAGAAAATGAATATAGTAATTATGTAGAAAAAATAATTAGAGATAATTTAGACTTTAATTATGATATGGTACTTCCTAGTACTTTTGGAGAAGAAGAAAAAGATAAACAAATATCAAAACTGAAAATAGATATGATTTTTGATTTAGAAAACATTCCCTTTGAACAAGAAATTACTTTGTACATTTATGAAGAAAACAGGACTTGGGAAAGACTTGCAGAAGTAATTTTGGAAGTTAATGAGTTAATGGAAGAAAAAAACTTGGATATATCAAAATACACCATAGTTTTAGGGGAACCAAGGGGCAATGAATCAAAAGTAAGGGAGAGTTTAGGAGTCTATGATTTTCCAAAAGAACTTTTAGATTCTAGTAACTTGCCTAAGGTATTGGAGGCTTTTTTTAATAAGTATAATGAATAAGACACAAGGGGACGGTTCTCTTGTGTTCTACAGCCTGCCTATTTAGCATGATCTTCTAAATGATTTCAACAATATAATAATGACACAACAGAACCGTCCCCTTGTGTTTTCCTTGATAAAATTCCCTAGATAGGCTATAGTTTTGTATAGAAGGGAGGACGATTTCATGAAAAAAGAACAAGAATTTGCTAGAAATTTAATAGACTTTATCGACAAAAGTCTTAGTCAATTTCATGCAACAAAAAATGTAGAGGATATACTTATTAAAGAAGGGTTTAAAAAACTTAATTTCCAAGATAAATGGGAATTAGAAAAGGAAGGTAAATATTATACTATTAAAAATAATTCTGCAATAATAGCATTTAGAATAGGAAAAGGGGAAATAGAGGAGAATGGATTTAAGCTTATAGGTGCCCATACAGATGCCCCGGGTTTTAGAATTAAACCTAATCCTGAAATGACTGTAGAAGGTAAGTACTTAAAATTAAATACAGAGGTATATGGTGGACCCATATTAAATACTTGGTTTGATAGGCCACTATCCATGGCAGGCAGAGTAAGTATAAAGACTGAAAATCCACTAAAACCTAAAGAATTATTAATGGATATAGAAAAACCTATAATGATTATACCTAATTTAGCCATACACATGAACAAAGGTATGAATGATGGCTTAAAAATAAATCCTCAAACAGAAACACTACCATTACTTGCAACTATAAATGATAAATTTGAAAAAGATAATTTCCTATTAAAATTAATTGCAGAAAATCTTAATGTAAATGTAGAGGACATTTTAGATTTTGAATTATATTTATATGCGGTAGAAAAAGGATCTTTAGTAGGTCTTAATGAAGAATTTATCTCCATAGGCAAATTAGACGATTTAGCCATGGTTCATGCAGGATTATATGGACTTATAGATAGCAAAGTGGGGGATGCTACAAATGTATTAATCTGTTTTGATAATGAAGAAGTAGGTAGTAGAACAAAACAGGGGGCAGCTAGTCCAATGCTTAGAACTGTTCTAGAGAGAATTAGCATAGCTATGGGTAAAGATAGAGAAGATTATTATAGGGCATTATCTAATTCCTTTTTAATATCTTCAGACCAGGCTCATGCACTTCATCCAAATTATACAGAAAAGCAAGACCCAACTAGTAGGCCAGTAGTAAATGGGGGGCCAGCTATAAAAATGGCTGCTAATCAATCCTATACAACCGATAGTTCATCCTCAGCAGTTTTTGAAGGAATATGTAAATCCATTAGTGTTCCTGTACAAAAATTTGTAAATAGATCTGACTTAAGAGGTGGTTCCACAATAGGGCCTATATCTTCAACTCAATTAGATATACAATCAGTAGATATAGGAAATCCAATACTTGCTATGCACTCCATAAGGGAATTAGGTGGAGTTTTGGATCATTATTACACTTATGAATCTTTTAAGGAATTTTATAGGATATAGAAATATTATCACAGAAGTGCATCAAGAAATTCATAAGAATTGCATATTTCTATAGAAATTAAGAATAAATTACTTATAAGAGGATCTTGACTGGATATTCAGAAGGCCTTATAGACTCATATATAGAGACTTTAAAGGCCAATAAAAAGTCGAATCATTATATAGAAAAAAGTGGGGATGTAAGGGTGAAAAAAACAGTTTTAACTTTAGTGAAATTATTTGCAGGACTTTTTGTTTGTGCAGTAGGAATAGTTATGACGATTAATGCAAATATAGGCTTATCTCCTTGGGATACTTTTCATCAAGGCCTTTCAAATCTTGTTGGCATAACAATGGGAAAAGCTCATATTAGTGTTGGAATTACCCTTGTAATAATAGATAGCATATTGGGAGAAAAAGCAGGCTGGGGTACTATATGCAATATGTTGTTTATTGGAATATTTATAGACCTATTGATGTTGAACCATCTGATTCCAACATTTAACGGGTTTATACCAAGTCTTATTATGATGTTAATGGGGATGCTGATCCTCGGATTTGGATGCTATTTATATATTAGTGTAGGGCTAGGGGCTGGACCAAGGGATGGATTAATGGTTGCCCTTACAAAAAAGACAAATAAGTCAGTCCGATTTGTGAAAAACTCTATAGAGTCAATTGCATTGATAATTGGCTATATACTTGGAGGCCACGTTGGAATTGGGACATTGATTATGGCTATTGCAGGTGGATATTTTACGCAGTTTGCATTCAAAATTGCAAAGTTTAATGTTAGTGAAGTTCATCATAGATTTATAGAGGATGATATAAGGTTTATTAAATCTAAGTTAGCAAGCGATGAATCAGATACTTGATAGGGAATCCAATACTTACTATGCACTCTATAAGGGAATTAGGTGGAGTTTTGGATCATTATTACACATATGAATCTTTTAAAAAATTTTATATGATATAGTTTTATTTATAGAGGCGACCTTTGGTTGCCTCTTTTTAAAAGGACAAATCAACCTGTAGTTTAGTATTTATAGAGTAGGCGAAACTATAGGGTTATTGTTATATATTGCTTATTGTTATATTATTTTCTTAGAACTAGTTCTAAAGTATTGTAAGGGATGTGAATAATATGGATATTGATAAAGTGGGTGCATATATTCAGGAATTAAGAAAAAGGAAAAATATAACTCAAAAAGAACTTGGTGAGAGGTTGAACATTTCTTATCAAGCTGTTTCCAAATGGGAAAGGGGAGAGTGTTTTCCAGATACTGCATTGTTGATTGATTTAGCAAATATACTGGAAACTAGTGTTGATAATGTTTTGAATGGTGGTGAAAAATTAATGGATTTTAACAAAAAGATATATGTAAAGGATATAAAAAATGGAATTGAAAATTTATCTAATTTAGGCAATTTGATAGGAAAAGATAATACAGTATATATTGGAATGGTTGAAGGGATTAACAATAAAATGAACATTAATTTAGAGGAATGCCTTAGTAATCCTTTTAAGAAAGAGGCATTAGTTGCTGAAATAATTGTTCAAGATATGATGAATGGCGCATATGCAGATATTTCAGATATTAAAAGCAATATAGAACACGAACATTGGCTAGATATGATATGTGATTATGCTAAAAGATATGGAATAAAATAGGAACGCAAAGAAAAAAAGAAATTAATCAAAAATTCCTTGACAATATTAGTTTAAAGTACTAAAATAGATTTTAAGATTTCAAATGCTATGATGGAGAGAAAGATACCATTGATTATTTAAAGAGAGTTGGGAAGGGTGAGAACCGACAATAACAAGGTATGTAATATACACTCCTAAGCAGATTTGTTGAATGAATTTTCTAGTAGGCAAATCCGAAGGCCCATCGTTACAGGGGATAGGACTAATAGGTCTGATTGAAGAGATGACTTTTGTCATAATTAGGGTGGTACCGCGGATATAATCTTTCGTCCCTATGATATTAAATATCATAGAGATGAAAGATTTTTTTATTGCCCTAATATTCCATAGAATTCAATCTACGCTAATTATCCTAAAAATATTAATTAATTTTAAGGAGGATAATGAAATGAGAAAAAACAAGTTTAGCAAATTAGCAGTATTGTTATTGGCGATTACATTATTATTGACAGCTTGCAGTACAGTCAATACACAAGGAAAAAATTCTCAAGATAAAAACAAATTTGTAATAGGTATCAATCAATTAGCAGAACATCCTGCCCTAGATGATGCAAGACGTGGATTTGAAGATGGGCTAAAAGAACTTAATATGGATGTGGAAATAAATTATCAAAATGCTCAGGGAAATATCCCCACTGCAACTACTATCTCTCAAAAATTTGTAAAAGATAAAGTAGATTTAATCTATACAATAGGAACTTCAGCAGCACAATCAGCAAAACAAGCAACAGATGAAATTCCCATATTGTTTAATGCTGTAACTGATCCTGTAGAAGCTGAATTAATAGAATCTATGGAAGTACCCGGTGGGAATATAACTGGAACCTCAGATGTAAGTCCAATGGATAAACAACTACAGTTATTTAAAGATTTAGATGAGAATATCAATAAGGTGGGCATTATATATAACACTAGCGAACCTAATTCTCAGGTGCAGGTGGAGATGGCAAAAGAGCTAGCCCCATCTATAGGTTTAGAAATTGTAGCAATGGGAGTATCCAATATAAATGATATATCTCAAACTGTGGATTCCCTTGCAAAAAAGGTAGATGGAATATATACCATAACAGATAATATGGTGGCTTCAGCAATAAATGTAGTTTCAAAAAAGGCTATTGCCAACAGTTTAATAACTGTAGGTGCTGAAGAATCCCATGTAAGTGGTGGGATTCTTATAACAGATGGAATTAGTTACTATGAATTAGGAAAACAAACAGCACAGATGGCTAAGGAAATACTAGTAGATGATAAATCTCCTGCCAATATTCCATCAGAAACTGCCAGAACTATAAAAAAGGTTTTAAATAAAGATACATTAAAGGCTTTAAATCTAGATGAAAACAATGAAGTATTTAAAGAAGAAACAAAAATGAATAAGTAGTAATTGGAGGTTTAATTTAGTGAATACATTAATAATCACATCAATAGAACAAGGATTAATATTTGCAGTACTCTCTATGGGAGTATTTTTAACATATAAGATACTAGATATGCCAGATCTTTCAGTGGAAGGAACTTTCCCCTTTGGAGCATTTCTATTTGCTAGATTTGTCTCCATGGGGGTCAATCCTATAATAAGTACTTTTATGGCTTTTTGCTTTGGTACCTTAGCTGGACTATGTACAGCAACTCTATTTACAAAATTAAAAATTAAGCCCATATTGGCTGGAATACTAACTATGACCATATTATATTCTGTAAATCTTAAGACAAATGGGAAATCTAATGTACCACTTTTTAATTATAATTCAATCTTTGATAAGGGTTCTACCTTATTGATATTGATTATAATTGCATTGTCTATAAAAATAATTTTAGATTTATTTCTAAAGACTGAAACTGGATATTTATTAATAGCTACAGGAGACAATGAATCTTTAGTAAAATCTTTAGGTGAAAGCAGCAATAAATACAAATTATTAGGGCTAATGCTTGCCAATGGATTAGTAGCTTTAAGTGGGGCATTGATGGCACAATACCAAGGATTTGCAGATATGACCATGGGACATTCTATTATTGTAGTTGCTCTTGCCTCTATAATAATTGGGGATACCATTAGAAGAAATTCCCACATATTAAATAATACAACTAGGGCAATTATTGGGGCCATTATATATAAATTAATTGGAGGCATAGCTATAGATTTAGGTTTAGATCCCCATGATTTAAGTGCTGTAAATGCTCTAATAGTAATAACTTTCATATTTTATAATAATTTTGTAGCGGACATATTTAAGCTTAGAAAATCTAAAGGAGGGAAACAAATTGCTAAAAGTAATTAATTTATCAAAAAAATTTAATAGAGAAACGGATAATGAAATAAATTTATTTGATAATTTCAATATAGAAATAGAAAAAAATAAATGCACTGCAATAATTGGCCCAAATGGCTGTGGGAAAAGCACTCTTCTTAATATAATTGGTGGAAATATTATGGCTGATGAAGGGCAGATTATATTGAACAATAAGGATATAAGCCCCTTACGTGAAGAAGAAAGAGCTATTTATATAGGTAGAGTATATCAAAATCCCTCTATGGGGGTATCCCCATCCCTTACTATTTTAGAAAATATGGCATTAGCTGACAAAAAGGGGGAAAAGTTTTCTTTAAGATCATTGGTTAAAAAAGATAGAATTCCTAAATATATAGAATTGTTAAAGGGTTTGAATTTAGGTCTTGAAAATAAATTAAATACAAAGGTAAAATATCTATCTGGTGGGCAAAGACAGTCTCTGTCTTTAATAATGGCTGCTATGAAATATCCTGAACTTTTACTTTTAGATGAGCATACAGCAGCTTTAGATCCTAAGACATCTCAAGTAGTGATGAAAAAGACAAAGGAATTAATTGAAAAATATAAGATTACCACCATAATGGTATCTCATAATATTAGAGATGCTATAGAATATTCAGATAGGATAATAATGTTAGATGAAGGCCAAATAGTATTGGATAAGCCTAGCAGTGGAATAACAGAAAGAGAATTGATAAATATTTATAGTAAGAAGATAGTAGCCTAGCAAATGTCTAGACCCGGCACTAACATATTAACTTATTGCTAAATAGTTTACCGATAAAGTTAGTATGTTAGTGCTAGATTTAAATATAAAATTACCCTACAATATTATGATCTTCTTATTTAGCATGGTTTTCTAAATGATTCCAGTAATCTAATATAATGATTTGCCTCCCTTAAAACATGATCTCCCAATAATGGAATTATTATGGATTTGATTTTACAATCTATTAAACCTTCTGTCCCAGCAGTTTTAAATTTTTGGATTCCCATGGTTGCCATTAAAGTTTCTTCAGTTATTCTAGGTATATCTTTTTTATTTGCTTTTTTTGTTATCTCGATTAGTTCTTCAAATATTTTTGCAAATTTATCAGCTGTATTAAATAAATCTTCTTCTGATGGGTCAAGGAATCCCCTAATAAATAAAGCGTGTTCCCTCATAATATCGTCCCAGAATAGTTCCTGTTCTAATATATTATTTTCAGGCTTCATATTACGTTGAAGAATAGTTAAAATGTTTAAATATGCTTCTGCCTCTTTTAAAACATGATGTATTAATGTTGGATATAAATGAATAAAAATCTTACAGTTTGATAATTCTAATATTACCCTTTCCTTAAATTCAATAATTTCCTTGACTATATTTATTGTCCTTTGATTCAAATCAAAAACAAGATTATCTAAATTTGGATGACAGTTATAATCAGGTTCTGAGCTTAAATTCAATTCTTTTAAGGTTATTTCTTTATTTATAGAGATGCCAGCGAGGTTTTCGGTTATTTTTTCCACATCTAATGTATATTTTGTTACAATTTCATTAGAGTTTAATACTTCCTTACTTATGATCCCGTTAGATAAGGCTATATTTTCCTCTAACAATTCTTCAAAGGATCTTTTAAGCTGGTCTGCCTCTGAAATAAGATCATTATTTATTGCAGGTAAACTAGCTTCCATAAAAATCATATGTTCTTTCATAATTCGGCCAAAGAACAAATTGGTTTCTAAAGATATTCTAATTAAATCCACTTTTGATAACATTAAATTCCCCCTATATAATTTACTATTTAATAAATTGTATTTAATGATAGAGGGGTTTATTCTATATTTTATGTTAAAAAAATTAAAACTCCCTTCTGCTTACCAGAAAGGAGTTTTTCATTTTATGCTAATGCTTCTTTTGAAAAAACTTTTCTTATTTTATCCATAGCCCAATCTATTTCTTCTTTTGTTATAATAAGTGGTGGTGCAAAACGGATTGTATATGCATGGGTATCCTTACATAGCACTCCTAGTTCTGCTAATTCCTCACAATATGGTCTTGCCTCTTTATCTAAGTCTATTCCTATTAATAAACCTTTTCCTCTTACTTCTTTAATTATAGGAGAATCCATTTCCCTTAGTTGTTCCCTAAAATATTCTCCCATTTCCACAGAGTTTTCCAATAAGTTCTCATTTTTGAGTACATCTAATGCTGCAATTCCACAGGCACAGGCCAATGGATTTCCACCAAAGGTAGAACCATGGGAGCCTGGATTAAATACTCCAAGTATTTCTTTATTGGCTGCTATGGCAGATATAGGCATTACGCCACCACCAAGTGCTTTACCCATAATATAAATATCGGGTTTAACATCTTCCCAATCACAGGCAAAATATTTGCCAGTTCTACCTAAACCAGTTTGAACTTCATCAGCGATAAATAATATATTATTCTCTTTACATATTTGGGCGGCTTCCTTTAAGAATCCTTCTGGAGGCACTATGATTCCTGCTTCTCCTTGTATAGGTTCTGTTAGAAATGCTGCTGTGTTCTCATTTATTGAATTCTTTAGGGCTTCTATATCCCCAAAGGGTATGGATTTAAATCCTGGAGTGTATGGACCAAAGGCACGTCTTGCATTTTCATCATTGGAAAAAGATATTATGGTAGTAGTACGTCCATGGAAATTCCCATCAGATACAATAATTTCAGATTTATTTTCAGGAATTCCCTTTACATCAGTAGCCCAGCGTCTTGCAGTTTTAATTGCAGTTTCTACTGCTTCAGCACCAGTATTCATGGGAAGTATCTTATCCTTACCTGTAAGCTCCGCTAACTTTTTGCAAAAAGGTGCTAATACCTCATTTTCGAAGGCCCTAGATGTCAATGTAACCTTATCAGCTTGATCCTTTAAGGCTTTAATTACCTTTGGATGCCTATGGCCATGGTTCAATGCGGAATAGGCACTAAGCATATCAATATATTTTCGCCCTTCAGGATCCTCAACCCATACCCCTTCAGCCTTAGCAATAACTATTGGTAATGGATTGTAATTTTTTGCACCATATTTAGCGTGCATTTCAATTAATTCTTGACTAGTGTACATACTTTTTGCCCTCCTTAAAAATTAGATAATAGAATTAGTTTTAAATTGAAACATGATTTAAAATGTTCACAATTTATTAAATTGTTTGAAGTTCTTACATTCATTTTATCTCATATTTGATCTATGTCAATACTTTAGACGAAAATTTCAGGATAAACTGATAAATTAATATATTTAGAAAACAGTTTTTTAAAAGTAAAAAAAAGAAATTACCCATATATGGTAGGAAAGTTGTTGCCCCTTGTTGAAAAATAATTCAGAATTGTATATTATATTCTATAAAGGTAAGTATATTTTCAATTAGATTGCTTTAAAAGGGGGGTGCAAATTTTGGGGCTAATTCAAGAAAGAGATAAAGAATTAGAGACCATATTAGATAGTATAAAGGACGCAGTATGCATTGTAGATGAAAATGGCATAACTAAGTATTGGAATAAAGGGGCAGAAGAACTTTATAAAATAAGTAGAAAGGATATGTTAGATAAACATATTTCAGCTCATTTTCCTACTGCTATATTGCAAAAGATTATAGGGGAAAAAAAGGCTTATGGGGATATATATAATAGTCCAAAGGAGAATTTCTACAATATAACCTCTGCTTCGCCTTTATACTTAGATGGAAAATTTATCGGAGCTTTAAGTTTAGATAGAGACATTACAGCTCATATAAAAACTGCAGAATTACTAAATAAAACCCAATTCAATTTACAAACACTGCAACAGGAATTGTCTGCATTAAATAAAGATAGATCTTCCTATGCCTCCATACTAGGGGACAATAGTCAATTTAGGGAAGCGATGAAATTATCTAGGGATATGGCTAATTCTAATATAAATATTTTAATTAATGGAGAATCTGGTACGGGAAAAGAATTATTTGCTAGGGCAATCCATATGGAAAGTAATAGAGAAGGCTACTTTGTTCCTATAAACTGTTCTGCCATACCGGAGGAACTTATTGAATCAGAATTATTTGGATATTCACCAGGAGCTTTTACAGGTGCATTAAAAGAGGGAAGAATTGGGAAAATTGAACTTTCTCATAAAGGTACATTATTTTTAGATGAAATAGGGGACATGCCTTTGAGTATGCAGTCTAAAATATTACGAGTAATAGAAGATGGACAGGTAACACCTGTAGGCAGTGAAAAATCTATAAAAATGGATATTAGGGTTATAGCAGCTACCAATAAGGATTTATCGAAGATGGTAGATAAAGGGGAATTTAGAAAGGATTTATACTATAGATTAAATTCTGTAATAATAGATATACCTCCTCTTAGGAAACGAAAAGACGATATACCCCTTTTAGCCAATAGATTTGTACAAGAATATTGTATGGAATATGGGGTTAATATATTATCCTTTGCCCCTGAAGCTATGGATGTGCTTATGAGCCATAGTTGGGAGGGAAATGTAAGAGAACTTAAAAATTTAATGGAACGATTAGTAATAATGGCAAAAAATGATAAAAGCCAGATAATTGATATAGATTTATTGCCAGAAGATATGATAAAAGATAGGAATAAAAGTATTAAAGAGAAGAAAAATCCCTATGATTTAAATCGTATAATATTTGAAACAGAGAAAAAGATAATTCTAAATGCTATGGAAGCCACAGGATATAATAAGACCGAGGCAGCTAAGTTGCTTAATATACCAAGAAGTACTTTATATTTTAAATTAGAAAAATATAATATATCCAAAACGTCAAGCAATTGACACCTTGGGTCAAAAAACTGACACTACTCTAAATTACTACATTAAGATAGGAAAGTAGAAGATTCAATAGCTTTTGAGGGCAATGTAAAACTGCGGTAAGTGTTAAAAAATACACAATCTTAGATACTGTCAGTTTTTTATACATTATATTGGGAAAACATTTACCTTATAAAATTCTAGGAGCTTCAAAGCCTACAATTTAAATAATGGTACAATATTTGCAATATTATAATAAATGTACCATGCTGATTTTATTTTTGTAATAATCTTTACTAACAAATAGGGGGATGATTTATATGAGGATTCAAGAACATCCTATTTTATCCTTTGAACTAGGCAAAGAGATAAAATTTACTTTCGATGGAAAGGAGTACACTGGTTATGAGGGGGATACCATTGCCTCAGCACTTCATGCAGCTGGTGTAAAGGTCCTTGGCCATCATCACGAGACTCACAGGCCGAGGGGTTTCTATTGTGCTATTGGAAATTGCTCATCCTGCTTAATGACAGTGAATGGGGAAGCAAATGTTAGGGTGTGTGTAGAAAAATTAAAGGAAGGTATGGTAGTGGAAACTCAAAAGGGACGGGGTGAGTTGAGATGAGAAAAACTGAAGTTGCAATAATTGGTGGGGGTCCAGCTGGTTTATCCGCTGCAATATCTGCCGCATCTTGTGGAGCTAAGGTTACCCTTTTGGAAAGAGAAGACAATTTAGGAGGGCAGCTAAAAAAACAAACTCACAAATTTTTCGGATCCCAAAAACAATATGCATCTACTAGAGGATTTGATATAGGTAAAATCCTAGAAGAACAAATTAAAGAATATGAGGATAATATAGAGATACTTACCGATGCTACTGTACTAGGATTTTTCGAAGATGGAGTACTTACTTATGAACACAATAAAGTATATAGAAAATTAAAACCAGAAAGATTGATTGTAGCCACTGGTGCATCAGAAAAATTTTTAGCATTTCCAAATAACGATTTGCCAGGAATTTATGGAGCAGGGGCAGTTCAGACTCTAATGAATGAATATGGAGTAAAACCTGGAGACAATGTATTAATGGTTGGAGCTGGAAATATAGGTCTTATTGTATCCTATCAATTAATGCAGGCAGGGGTAAATGTTAAAGCCATAATAGATGCTGCACCTCAAATAGGTGGCTATTTAGTCCATGCCTCAAAGATAAGAAGAGCAGGAGTTCCTATACTAGTATCCCATACTATAAAATATGCCCACGGCACTAATAGTGTAGAAGGGGCTACCATATGGGAATTAGATGAGAAATGGAATCCTATTCCCGGAACTGAGAAGGAAATAGATACAGATGTAATTTGTATATCCGTTGGACTATCACCTATTGGAGAGTTTTTATGGAATGCAGGTTGCGATATGAAATATGTACCCGAATTAGGTGGACATGTACCAATGAGAGACAAAAATTTAAAAACTTCTGTAGGTAAAGTGTATGTAGCTGGAGATGCAGCTGGAATTGAGGAGGCTAGTTCTGCCATGGTAGAAGGTAGATTGGCAGGTATATCGGCAGCCATAAGTTTAGGATATGAAAGTGAAGAATTTGAAGAATTAAGAGAAGATTATATAGAACAGCTAAATTCCCTTAGATCTGGACCAGTAGGACAAAAGATACTAAGTGGTCTTAACAAAGTATTGGTATAGGGAGGGTTAGATATGTTAATAAAAACTGGGGTACCAACGAAGGAAGATATAGCTGGGATTGTTCCGCCAAAAGAAGTATTAGAAAAAGGGCCTGTAGCAGTAATAGAATGCTATCAGAAAATCCCTTGTAATCCTTGCTATACTGCTTGTAAATTTGGTGCTATTAAGGAATTTGAAGATATAAATGATAGGCCAGAAATATTTTTTGAAAAATGTACTGCTTGTGGGCAATGTGTAATGAAATGTCCAGGTTTGGCAATATTTATAGTAGATGAAACCTATTCTGAAACTGAAGCCACAGTAATGCTACCCTATGAATATTTACCATTGCCAGAAAAGGACACTTATGTAACTGGATTAGATAGAGCAGGAAATCCTATATGTAGAGCTAAAGTAGTAAAAGTTAGAAATGCAAAGATGCAAAACAAAACTTCATTAGTTACATTGGCAGTACCTAAGGAATTTTCTATGGAGGTAAGATCTCTTAATATAGAAGATTTTTATGATGATAACACAATCATATGTCGCTGTGAGGGAGTTACATTAGGAGAAATTAGAGAACTAATTAGAGAAGGCTATCAAACTTTAGATGAAATAAAGAGAATTAGTAGGGCAGGTATGGGGCCTTGTCAAGGACGAACCTGTAGACATTTGATAATGCAAGAACTAAGAAATGCTACAGGACAAAATATGGATGATATGCCTATGGGGACATTTAGACCGCCGACAGAACCTGTCAAACTTAAATATTTTGCTGGAGGTGATACTGATGAATAAAACTGCAGATGTGGTCATTATTGGTGGAGGTATTTCCGGCTGCTCTATTGCATATAATTTAGCTATAAAGGGTGTAAAAAACATAATAGTACTAGAAAAAAAATATTTGACTAGTGGATCCACTGGAAGATGTGGTGCAGGAATTAGAATGCAGTGGGGAACCAAAAGAAATTGTGAACTATCAAAAATGAGTGTAGAGTTTTTTGAAAATGCCAATGAAATATTGGGCTATGAAAGGGATATTGAATTTAACCAAGGGGGATATTTAATAGTTGCGGGTACGGAAGAGGAAGACGCTCAATTTAGAGAAAATGTAGAACTACAAAATAGTTTAGGAATTCCATCAGTATATTTAACACCAAAGGAAGCTAAAGAAATTATTCCCTATATGGATGAAACTAAAATAATAAGTGCTACTTTCTGTTCTAAGGATGGACATTTAAATCCATTCCATACTACGGAAGCCTATGCTAATGCAGCTAGACGATTAGGGGTAGAGATAATGACTTTTACTGAGGTAACGGGAATCAAAGTAGAAAAAGGTAAAATAGTTGGTGTAGAAACAAACAAAGGGGATATATCTACACCTATAGTTGTAAATGCAGCAGGAGGTTATGCAGCAGTAATAGGAGAAATGGCAGGTATTGATGTGCCAGTCTATGCAGAAAGACATCAAGTTTTAATAACTGAACCAGTAGAACCTTTACAAGGGCCAATGTATATGGGATTTTCTCTAAATATATATGCACAACAAACTCCCCATGGTTCCTTTATAATAGGTAGGGGAGATCCAACAGAACCAAGAGATTTACGAATTACATCCTCTTGGAAATTCACAGAGAAGATGGCCAAAACCACTATGGAATTATTGCCTTTATTAGGGGAATTGGCAGTAGTAAGACAGTGGGCAGGATTATATACTATGACAGAGGATGCTCAGCCTATTTATGGAGCTGTTGATGAGATAGAAGGACTTTATTTAGCAGTTGGATTTAGTGGCCATGGATTTATGTTAGGGCCAGCCACAGGATTATTAATGGCAGAAACTATATTAGGTGAAGAAACCACCATAGACATTCACGATTTAGATATGGGTAGGTTTGAAAGAGGAGAATTAGGTTTTGAACCATCTGTGGTATAATATAATCTAAAGTATATATAGTGGTTTAACACGTCAATAGACAAAATATATTGACGTGTTAACACTCACTAACTCCCTTAGGATTATTAGCTGAAAAATATTTTGAATATTCTTGCAAGGGGAATATTCAAAATATTGTTATAATATAAAATCAGGGGAAAGGAGGCCAGAGTAGGAAAATTTTTAGCCGTTAAGATTTTGAATACTAAATAAAAGGGGGATTACCAATGGCAGTGCATGGAGCTACAGTTTTTATGTTTGTGTTGTATTTAGTATTTATGATGGGTATTGGAATTTATTTTTATCAAAAAGGTAAAAACGATGACTCTTTATCAGGATACTTACTAGGTGGAAGGGATTTAAATCCTTTAGTTGCTGCAATAAGTGCCGGGGCTTCAGATATGAGTGGTTGGTTATTAATGGGATTACCAGGAGCTGCTTATTTAGCAGGATATTCTGCAGGTTGGATAGGTATTGGTTTAGCAGTAGGAACTTGGCTAAACTGGCTTTTCGTAGCTAAAAGGTTTAGAATTTATACTGAAGTTTCTGGAGATAGTATTACCATATCAGATTACTTTGAAAATAGATTTAGAGATAATAGTAGAATTCTTAGGGTAGTCTCAGCAGTATTTATCTTATTCTTTTTCTTTATTTATACATCTTCAGGATTTGTGGCAGGGGCCAAATTATTTAACACAGTATTCGGTATGGAGTATGTACCTGCATTAATATTAGGTGCTGTAGTTATTTTAGGCTACACAGTATTAGGTGGATTTTTAGCAGTTAGCTGGACAGATTTATTCCAAGGGACACTAATGATCATTGCATTAGTAGGAGTACCTATAGGAGTATTTCACGCACTAGGTGGGGTAGGCTCCACTATGGATTCCGTAAGGGCTATAAATCCTAATCTTCTTCATCTATTTAAAAATCCAGATGGAAGCTCCCTAGGGTTTTGGGCTACTGCATCATTAGTTGCTTGGGGATTAGGTTATCCTGGTATGCCTCATGTTATTACCCGATTTATGGCACTAAGGGATGCAAATGAAGCTAAAACTGCTAGAAGAATAGGTACATTTTGGGTTGTAATTGGGTTAATTTGTTCAGTATTAATAGGGACTATTGGAATAGTTTATTTACAGGATGCTCCACTTCAAGGTGCAGATGTGGAAAAGGTATTTATGGTATTAATTCAATCAGTATTTAGTCCAGCCGTAGCAGGTTTATTCTTAGCAGCTATATTAGCAGCAGTAATGAGTACGGCCGACTCTCAGTTATTAGTAGCCTCTTCCTCATTTACAAAAGACTTTTATCAGGTATTCTTTAAAAAGGATGCTACAGATGAGGAATTAGTAAATGTTGGTCGTTGGTCAGTTATAATTGTTGCTATAGTAGCTTTTATACTTGCGTTAAACCCAGAAAATAAAGTATTAGACTTAGTTTCTTATGCTTGGGCAGGTCTAGGGGCAACCTTTGGACCAATAGTAGTAATGTCTCTATACTGGCGAGATATGAATAGAGAAGGAGCTATTGCTGGTATGATAGTTGGTGGATTAACTGTAATCATATGGAATATGCTAAGTGGTGGGATCTTCGATGTATATGAAATATTACCAGGTTGGGTATTTGCATGTTTAGCTATATATATAGTAAGTAAAGCAACTGGGGGAGCACCAAATGAAGTTAAAGAAGAATTTGATAAAGTAGAAGGATTGGTAAAGGCTGGAGTAGAAAATAAATAGAATCATAAATAATGGGACTGTCACAAAGGTGATAGTCCCATTATTTATGAATAGTTTAAATGGACAAATTTAAGGCTTTCCTATATACTTAATAGAGAGGAAAACATTTACATTCTTATAAACTATTTTGGGGTGGTGTATAATGGATTATAAAAGAATTTTTCAACTTATGATTAAACACCTAGATGAAGGTATAATAGTTGTAAATTCGGAGCTGGATATCTTATATTTTAACGAACCATCTATAGATATTACGGGATTTGGATCAAAAGAAGCCATAGGCAAAAACTTATTTGAAGTTTTTCCCAATATAAGCAAAGATAATAGTACTTTTTGGAAAGTTATGAGCACGGGAGAGCCAATAATAGAATATGTACAAAAATATATGAATTGTAAAGGGAAAAATGTTACCATAGTTACATCTACCATTCCGATTATAAATGGGGATATCATAGAGGGTGCTATAGAAATTTTCAAAGATGTTACTCAGATTATAGAATTATCAGAAAGGATAGTATCTTTACAAGAAACCCTATATGGAAGAAGAACTAATGGGGAGGCTAAATTTTTAGCTAATGGGACTCAATACACTCTAGGGGATATAATCGGAGATAGCCCTTCGATTAAACAATTGAAGGAAAAAGCTTTAAAAGTTGCATCTAGTGATTCTCCAGTTTTCGTATTTGGTGAAACTGGTACTGGAAAAGAATTAGTAGTTCAATCCCTTCACAATTTATCCAATAGAAGGGACAAACCTTTTATAGCTCAAAACTGTAGTGCATTGCCGGAAAATCTTTTAGAAAGTATGTTATTTGGGACAGCCCAAGGCGGTTTTACAGGTGCTAAGGATAAGCAAGGCTTATTTGAAGTAGCAGATGGGGGAACTTTATTTTTAGATGAATTAAACTCCATGAGTCTAGGATTACAGGCAAAACTTCTTAGAGTAATAGAAGATGGAGTCATAAGAAGAGTAGGCAGCACTACTACGCAAGTAGTAGATGTTCGGATAATTGCAGCATCAAATGTGGAGCCAATAAAATTATTGGAGGAGGGAAAATTACGAAATGATTTATATTATAGATTGAACGTAATATATTTTCAAGTCCCCCTTCTAAGAGAAAGAAGAGAGGATATTCCAATTTTAGTGGACCATTTTATTGATTCCTGTAATAAAAAAATGAATAAGTTTGTTAAGGGCGTAGATGAGGAAGTAATGGCCTATTTTTATAATAATGATTGGCCAGGCAATGTAAGGGAATTACAAAATACCATTGAATCTGCTATGAACTTTGTTGAGGGAGACTATATAACTATGGCAGATTTACAAAACTTTAATTATCCTTGTGTAAAAGAATTGAAAAAGGTTCCAACAGAATTGGTAAGGAAAGAGGCAGTAAGCCTTAAGGAAGCTGTGGAGGAATATGAAAAGCAGCTTATAAAAATCGCTTTAGACGAGGCAGGGCAAAATTGTGCTAAAGCAGCTAGAGCTCTTAAAGTCCCAAAACAAACTCTTCATGGTAAAGTAAAAAGATATGGATTATAATTAATAATACAAAAATTTTAAATCGGGTAGGAGGTAAATAATTATTTTATTTACCGACCTCCCCCACCACCGCA
>DAIMNI010000038.1:0-20974 GCA_036720245.1 Tissierellia bacterium
TAAATATGTTTAGAACCCTAAAAAAGTAGTTCTAAACATATTATACGAGGAGGGAAATACATGAAAAATAAAGGCATATTCATGCACGGAACAAATAATATGATATGGAAAGATATACCCGTGCCAACAGTAAAAGGTGATGAAGTATTGGTAAAAGTAGAAGCAGTAGGAATATGTGGCTCAGATATGCACTATTATCAACATGGTAGAATAGGGGATTTCGTCGTAGAAGGAGATTTCATACTAGGTCATGAATCAGCAGGAGAAGTAGTAGAAATAGGGAAAAATGTGAAGAACTTAAAAGTAGGGGATAGGGTAGCTCTAGAACCAGGAAAGACATGCGGCAAATGTGAATTCTGCAAAAGTGGATTGTATAACCTTTGTCCAGATGTAGAATTTTTTGCTACACCACCATACAACGGTGTTTTCGTCAACTATGTGGCGCATCCAGAAGATATGTGTTTTAAATTACCTGACAATGTTTCAAGCGTAGAAGGCGCATTAGTTGAACCTCTATCCGTTGGACTACATGCTACAGGACAAGGTGGAGTAAAGTTAGGAGATACAGTAGTAATATTTGGAACAGGTTGCATTGGGCTTTCAACTTTATTAGCAAGTAAAGCAAGGGGAGCTTCCACCATTATAGTAGTAGACATGTTGGAAAACAGATTGAAAAAAGCCAAAGAATTGGGTGCTACCTATGCAATAAACGCCAAAGAAGTCAATGCAGTAGAAAAAATAATGGAATTGACAGATAGCAAAGGGGCACAAGTAGTCATAGAAACTGCTGGGGCTGTTGCTACAGTTAAACAAACAGTAGATGTATTGAAAAATGGAGGAACTATTGTGTTGGTAGGTATGGCTCCTAAGGCTGAAATCGAGTTCAATTTCATGAAACTTATGGGTAAGGAAGGGCAAATAAAAACTATTTTCCGTTATAGAAACCTATATCAAGTAGCTATAAACGCTATAGCAAGTGGTTCTATTAACGTTAAGGAATTAGTCAGCCATGAGTACGACTTTGAAAATACAAAGGAAGCCTTTGATTATGTAGCTGCAAATCCTGGTGAAGTGATAAAAGCTGTTATTAGAATGAAATAGATATTGAGAGAAGGGATGTAGATGTATTTTGTAGGAGTAGATGTTGGAACCTCATCAGTGAAAATTCTTGCCATAGACGAACTAGGGGAAATAGTAGGCTCTGTCAGCAAAGAATACCCCATATACTTCCCTCAACCCATGTGGTCTGAACAGAATCCAGAAGATTGGTGGAACAAGACATTAGAAGGACTAGAGGAGTTACTTCAGGGAATCGATAGGAAAAAAGTTAAAGCCATAAGTTTGAGTGGGCAAATGCATGGATTGGTTATATTGGACGAAAATGATGAAGTCATTCGTCCAGCCATACTTTGGAATGACCAAAGGACTGAAAAAGAATGCCTATACCTAAACAATGAAATTGGCACAGAAAAAATATCCAGCTGGACTGGCAATATTGCCCTAACTGGATTCACCGCCCCAAAGATATTGTGGCTAAAGGAAAACGAAAAAGACAATTTTGATAAGATGAAGAAGATAATGCTTCCCAAAGACTATATAGCATACAAGATGAGTGGTGTATTTGCAACAGACTATTCAGATGCCTCTGGCACATTGTACTTGGATGTGAAGAACAAAAAATGGTCAAAGGATATGTTGGAACTCCTAGGAATATCCATATCACAGTTACCAGAACTCTATGAATCCTATGAGACTGTAGGAAATATAAAGCTTTCTTTAGCAAGTAGATTGGGATTGGGTGAGGACGTGAAGATAATAATAGGCGGTGGAGATCAGGCAGTTGCTGCTGTTGGTGGAGGAATAGTTGGAGAAAATGCCTGTTCAGTATCCTTGGGAACTTCAGGAGTAGTTTTCGCCAATTCCAAAGAATTTATAGTAGACCATTTCAATAGACTCCATTCATTTTGCAATGCCAATGGGACATACCATGTCATGGGAGTAACCTTAGCAGCTGCAGCATCGTTGAAATGGTGGGTGGAGAATATAAATTATTCTGATGATTATGAAGGAATCACAGAAGAAATAAAAGAAGCAGATGTAAGCAAAAATGTTTATTTTCTACCATATTTGATGGGAGAGAGAACCCCTCACAATAACCCTTATGCAAGGGGGACATTTATCGGAATGGATATGACTACTGAAAAGAAAGATATGACTTTAGCAGTGCTAGAAGGAGTAGCATTTTCCCTTCGAGATACCTTTGAAATAATGAAAGACATGGGGATAAATATTAGTGAGATAACCATCAATGGCGGTGGCGCAAGGAACCCCCTTTGGTGTCAAATTATGGCCGATGTGTTGAACGTCAAGATCAATAAGGTAAATTCAGAAGATGGCCCAGCCTATGGAGCAGCAATTTTGGCAGCAGTAGGGCGTGGGTTATTCCGCACAGTAGATGAAGCATGCAGTGCTTTCATCAAAGCGACAGACACAATTTATCCAAACAAGGGCAGAGCAGCATTGTATGACAAGAAATATGGGAAGTACAAACAAATATATCCCTGTGTCAAGGGATTGTTTAGAGATTTGGCAAAATAATAAAAATAATGGAGGCAGCCTAGATGAGGGTTGCCTCTTTTAGATATGTCCAGCATGAGCAACAACTTGTAATAACATTGCTGGCAATAATAATAAAATACCTTAGCTTTTTATAATTAATTATAAATATATTGCAACTGTCTATAGCCTCCAAGCAACTATTTAATACTATATTCATGAAAATACTGGCATTTAAATTCTATATTTGTTATAATATAGTTATAAATATTAATCCATACTTCAGGAGGTGTACTTTATGATTTTTGACGAAATGGAAAAGGGTGAATTTGAACAAATTGTTTTTTGTAATGACAAAGCATCAGGGTTAAGGGCTATTATAGCTATTCATGATACAACTTTGGGACCAGCACTAGGAGGTTGTAGAATCTGGAATTATGATTCAGAGGAAGAGGCCTTAATTGATGCAATGAGGTTAGCAAAGGGAATGACTTATAAAAATGCAGCAGCAGGGTTAAATATAGGTGGCGGAAAATCAGTAATAATCGCAGATCCTAAAAAAGATAAGTCAGAGCTTTTGCTAAGGGCATTTGGTAGATATGTTGAAAGTCTAAATGGTAGATATATAACAGCAGCAGATGTGGGAAGTAATCCAAAAGATTTAGACTTTATATATCAAGAAACTGATTATGTAGTAGGTATATCTGAGAGTTATGGTTCCTCTGGAGACCCAAGCCCAGTAACAGCTTTTGGAGTTTATAGAGCTATGATGCGAACTGCTAAAGAAACTTTTGGAGAGGATTCATTAGAAGGTAAGACTATTTCTGTCCAAGGATGTGGAAATGTTGCATATAATTTATGTAAATATTTACACGAGGCAGGAGCCAATTTAATTGTTACTGATATTAATGAGGAAGCAGTAGAAAGAGTTGTTAAGGATTTCGGTGTTAAAAGAATAGGGGTAGATGAAATATTTGATGTAGAAGCAGATATATTTTCACCTTGTGCATTGGGTGCTATATTGAACGATGAAACAATTCCAAAATTAAAGGTTAAGGCTATATGTGGAAGTGCTAATAATCAATTAGATAATATAGAAAGACATAGCCAAATGCTAAAGGATAGGGGAATTATATATGCTCCAGATTTTATAGCTAATGCAGGCGGGGTTATAAATGTAGCAGATGAATTAAACGGATATAATAGAGAAAGAGCACTAGCTAATGCATCAAAAATATATGATCAAATAGGATTAGTATTTGATATTGCTAAGAAAGAAAATATCACAACAGAAAAAGCAGCAGATAGAATGGCTGAAGATAGAATCAATACTATGAAAGAAATGAGAAGCAATTTTATTAGAACAGAACATAATATTTTGACTAGAAAATAATTAAGAAATAATATAAAGCAATCCATACTTCAGGAAAAGGTTATCCCTTCTGGTAAAAGTTATAATAAAAACTGGAAGGGGGAGCCTTTTTTATTTTGGTACCTGGTATGAACTTACTAACTTATTTTATAAGAACATATGTATTGAAATTTGCCATTAAATATGATAACCTATACTTAGCAAATTAGAATAAGGAGAGGATATATTGCTTATGAATAATCAGAAGGAATTAATGACGATTCAAGAGGCTAGTAAATGGGCAAGTTTTTATTTGGACAGAGAAGTAACCCCATCTAATATCTCCTATTTAGTTCAATATGGTAGAGTAAGAAAATTAGAGGATAATGGCAGCACTCAAGTATTAAAGTCAGACCTGATGGAATATTATAAATCTTATTTGGGAAAAAGAGAATCCAATTGGAAAAAGCAAGTTGGAGATGATTTAAATTGGGAATTATCCTTTGATAATCTAAGTGAGGCAGATACCACAAAACATGTTCATAGATTACATCCTTATAAAGGAAAGTTTATCCCACAACTAGTAGAATACTTTTTAGACGACCATATAGATGAATATAAAAAGGAGATTTACTTTAATCCAGGAGATATAGTTCTAGACCCTTTTTGTGGCAGTGGGACTACATTAGTCCAAGCAAATGAGCTCGGTATGCACGCCATAGGTATAGATGTCTCAGAGTTTAATGCTTTTATTAGTAATACAAAGATAGGAATATATGATAGTCGAGATATTAGATATGAATCCAATAAAATATTAAGGGCACTAGATGAAAGATCCAAATCCTTAAATGTTGTTGAGTTTGATGAAGAGTTATCTAATGTATTATCAGATTTTAATAGCAGGTATTTTCCTTCCCCCGAATTTAAACGCAAGGTAAGGAATAAAGAAATTGATGGGAAAAAGTATGGGACGGGAAAAGAGGCAGAGTTTTTACCTATATACTATAAATTAATAGATAAATATAATATTAAATTGAAACAGGAAAACAATGAAACCTTTTTGGATAAATGGTATATAAACAATGTTCGCGAAGAGATTAATATAGCATTTGAAATGATTAAGGAAATTAAAAACATTCAAACCAAAAAGATAATGGCACTTATTTTAAGTAGAACTATACGCTCCTGCCGTGCCACAACGCATTCAGATTTAGCAACATTAAAAGAACCTGTATTAAGTACTTATTATTGCCATAAACATGGCAAGATTTGCAAACCACTGTTCACCATATCTAATTGGTTTTCTAGATATAGCAATGATACTATAAAACGCCTAAAGGAATTTGAACAGTTGAGAACTAGAACATATCAGATATTTCTTAATGGAGATTCTAGAAATATAAATATTTTAGAAGTAATAGAAAAGAAAAACCAAAAATTTTATGAATTATTAGAGGATAGAAAAATAAAAGGTATTTTTACAAGCCCACCTTATGTAGGACTAATAGATTATCATGAACAGCATGCATATGCTTATGATTTATTTGGTTTTAATAGAAAAGATGATTTAGAAATAGGCCCTCTATTTAAAGGAAGGGGTAGGGAGGCAAGAGAATCTTATGTAGAAGGAATTTCTAATGTCTTAATAAATTGTAAAAAATATCTAGCAGAAGATTTTAATATTTTTCTAGTAGCTAATGATAAGCATAATTTATATCCAAAAATTGTGGAAAAATCAGGACTAAAAATAGTAAACCAATTTAAAAGGCCAGTTCTAAATCGGACTGAAAAAGATAAAAATGCATACTCTGAGATAATATTCCATATGAAAGAGAGGTAAGAAAATGGACTTAGATAAGGATAAGGTTGAAAATCTATCACTCCTCGTAATTGATGTACTTTATAAACGTTTTGAAAACTTTCCTGAGGATTCAACAGAAAATAGAAATGCTCCTTTTCACGAGGCATTTTTGGGGGCTTTTTCTGATAAGCTCCAAGGAAAAGTTTTAGATATACCATTTTTTATTAGTTTAAGTAGCTGGTTACATGGATTAAACACTACATTAGGACAAACCTTCTTCGAAAAAGCCGCCCATATATTATCAGACGGAGAAAAGAGAGAATATACTAGCAAAAGGTTAGGTAATTTGGAAATTTCAAAAGAACAAAAAAATAATATTAATACTATTATGACAAAATTAAGTAATTCTAATAGAAAACCAAGTTTAGTAAAGGAAAACGAAATATTATTTAGTAATTCTATAAATGAAGATACTAAAGAAAATGCCATAGATTTTTCCTGCGATGTTTTTATCGAAGATGAAGATGAAATTATAGCAATAGAATTAAAATCTGTAAAACCTAATTCAGGTGAGATGAGGGGAGAAAAACAAAAGATTTTAGAGGGAAAGACTGCGTTGTATGAAAACTTTCCTGATAAAAAGGTAAGTTTTTATATTGGATTCCCATTTGATCCATTATCTGAGGATCCTTTTGGGAAAGATAAAGATAAATTTTCAAACTCTATAATTAATTTAACAAAATACTTTCACAATGATGAAATTTTGCTGGCAGATGAACTATGGGATTTATTATCTGGTATAGATAATACTATGGAGCAATTAATAGATATAATAAATAGCATTGCTACAACTGATTTTTTGAAAAAGTATAGATTTCTAAATGATAAATCCAATATTAATTCCAATAAATATATGGAATACCTTGAGGATTGGAATATGTTTTCAGAAATAGAATTATTAAAAAATGATGAAATAATTAAAGAAAAAATTAAGGGAAATAATAAATTAATAAAAATATACAATAATTTAGTTTTTAAAAAAGAAAAATATAATTGGGATAGATATTATAAACTGAAGGAATTAATATAGAGGTCAAGCTTTAAAAATTTCCCTTGCACCTCTCTTTCATTAATGATATAATCTTATAGATATATCCTTGCTCTATAAGTTAGAGCCGCTTAGTCCAAAAGGAGGTGAAAGATATGAGAAAATATGAAGTAGTGTTTATCTTCGTTCCACATTTAGAAGAAGAAGCTAGAAATCAATTATTTGATAGACTAAAAGCTATTATAGGTGAAGACAATATACTAGATGTGGATGAATGGGGTATGAGAAAATTAGCCTATGAAATTAACGATTTAAATGAAGGCTATTATATAGTAGTGAACTTTGAATCTACTCCAGAAACAATAGAAGAATTAGACAGAATTTGCAAGATTTCTGACAATATAATGAGACATATGATAGTTAGAGTAGATGAATAAATATAAAGGTGGTGTTTTGGTTGAATAATGTGGTGTTGATTGGAAGACTAACAAGAGATCCAGAATTAAGGTATATACCTAATTCAGGTACTCCAGTAACTACTTTTACATTAGCAGTAGACAGAAGGTTCAAGAGCGAAGGGCAACCAACAGCTGCCGACTTTATAAACATTGTCGTATGGGGAAGACCAGCAGAAAACTGTGCTAACTACTTATCCAAGGGATTATTAGCTGCAGTTCAGGGTAGGATACAATCTAGAAGCTATGATGGAAACGATGGTATTAGGAGATATGTTACTGAAGTAGTGGCAAATAATGTTGAATTTCTAGAGTGGAAAGACGATAATAAAGGGAACTTCAATAGACCTAATAATGATTTTCCAGGAGTAGATGGGTTTGAACCAATAGACGACGAAAATATCCCATTCTAGAAGGAGGTAAATAAAATTGCAAAGAAGATTTAAACCAAGAAAAAGAGTTTGCAGCTTTTGCCAAGATAAATCACAAACCATAGATTATAAAGATATAAATAAATTAAAAAAATATGTGACAGATAGAGGCAAAATTCTTCCAAGAAGAATATCTGGTAATTGTGCAAAACATCAAAGAGAATTGACCATTGCTATAAAACGTGCAAGACAAATAGCATTATTACCATATAGTGCAGATTAAGAGAGGAAAACCTCTCTTTTTTTGTTTGACATATAATATTTTACTCTGTATTATCTAGATAAGACTATCTTTTTAAAAACAAAGGGTGAAAATATGAAAGATAAAAATAATATGGATATAATGAAAAATCTTAGAACTATAGAATGGTTAAAATCCGAAATATTAATGGATATTGCAAAACTATATGAAATGCTCTCTACGAGGGAAGAGGATTTAAAGGATGAAACAGAAGATTTGATTTCAAATATTATCCTTTTATCCTACATACTAGGTAGAAGGCTTGGATTATCCTATGAGGGTATAAATTCTAATTTAGAAGATAAGATTAAGCTAAATCTTATAGAAGATCATAAAATTGAACAATGGTATGGGGATCTAAGTTTACTTTTGGGATTTATTAGAAGGGGTTAATAGAGGTGATAAGATGAAAAAGGAAAATAATAAAATGAAAAAAATAATGGAAATACTATTAATAGTTTTCATAGCAACAGTAGCGATGCTTTTGGCGGTTTATTATATGCCATTACAATTTTTAATTTTTCTTTATGCAATTCCATTTATAGTGATTGGTATTAAATATGAAATAAATATTAGTATAATAAGTATGATATTATCTACTTTTATAATTGGATTATTGACGGATAAGGTATCTGGTATATTTATATTAATTCTTTTTCTACCCTTAAGTATTTCCTTAATTTATACTATTAAAAGCAGAAAAAAACCCTTAGAAATTATGGCTATATCTACAGTAGTCTTAATAGTGTCCTTTTTTGTAATTTTGAGTATAATAGGAGATAGGGGAGGCGTTAGCATTGTAAATCAAATAGAAGAATTTTTAACCCATATACTAAATACTCAATTAGAATTAGTTTCTGAAATGAATTTATCCTCCTACGAAATGTTTCAATTAAAAGATACTATGGAAGATAAACTTAAAGAAGTTTTGCTAATAATACCTTCCGCAATTATGATTTTTTCCCTAATAGCCACTTATGTTAATTATAGTATTTCTATATTAATCCTTAGGAAATTAGGCTATGGTATAGTTTATACCCCAATATTTTCTAAATTTAAATTACCCAATAATATATTATTAGGCTTAGGGATTATGCTTTTAGGTACTTTCATATTAAAAATCTTTGATTTATTTCATTATAAGACTATATTTCTAAATATCACACTATTAGCCTCATTTTTATTTTTTGTTCAAGGTCTTTCAGTAATTGACTATAAATTAAAGGCAAGAAATAGAAATTTATTTATAAGACTGTTGACTCTATTGTTTTTTATTGTATTAATTCCTTTAGGAAGTATAATTACCTTCTTTGGGATATTAGATGTAATTTTTGATTTTAGAGGAATGAAAAAGCCCATTTAATTTATTAGGAGGGTATATATGAAAAATAGGGGTTTATTTAATTGGAAGGATTTAAAATTATATTTAATTATAATGGGATGCCTAATAGGGATAATAGCTTATTATCAGCCAATATTGGCTTTAATTTGGGCGGGAATTTTAGCCTATTTAATATACCACTATAATAGGATTATTCAAAATAAAGAAAGAGAATGGATTAAATATATAGAAGGACTATCAGAAGAATTTGATTCTACTGTAAAACATGCCATATTTAATATGCCCTTTCCACTTGTGATGCTAGAAATAGATGGGACTATATCCTGGTATAATACTAGATTCTTAAATATGATAGATGAAGAGGATTTATTGAATAAAAAAATAGAGGATTTAGTACCTAAATTAAAAATAGAGGATATTATTAAAAATAATAAAGGAGGACCTTTAGATTTAGAATACAATAACAAATATTATAAGGTACATTATAATATTGTAGAAATTAAAAAAACCATAAGTAACAAGGAAAATGTTATTGTATTATACTGGGTAGACAATACAGAAGCAAAACATCTAAGCATTAAATACAGGGAAGAAAGGCTATCAGTATGCTTGGCCTATATAGACAATTATGATGAGGTAAAGAGTACTACTCCAGAAATAAATAGACATTTATTATTGGCAGAAATCGATAAGACTATTTCAGCTTATGTATCGGCGAACAATGGGCTTATTAGAAAATATGAAAATGATAAATATCTGTTAATATTTGAAAGCAAAGATTTAGAGGCCATTGAAAATAGGAAATTTGATATTTTAGATAAAATTAGGGAAATAGATATGGGAAATACCATAGCCATTACATTAAGTATGGGAGTAGGCAAAAATGGTAAAAATCCTAGTGAGACATATGAATACGCTAAGGCTGCCATAGATATTAGTTTAGGTAGAGGTGGCAATCAGGCTGTAGTCAAGGAAATAAATAATTTATCTTTTTATGGTGGAAAGACTAAGGCCATAGAAAAGAGAAACAAAGTAAGATCTAGGGTAATATCCCATGCTTTGCGTCAGTTAATAGATCAATCAGATAAGGTATTTATTATGGGACATAAAAACGCAGATATGGACTCTTTTGGGGCTAGTATTGGAGTTATGAGGGCGGTTATAAATAGAAACAAAGAAGCCTATTTGGTATTAGATGGGCCAAATCCTTCTATTAGAAATATATACAATAGAATGATAGCTGAGAAACCAGAATACTTAAATCTTGTAATTAGACCAGAAGAAGCTATTGAAATGGCTGATAAATCGTCATTATTAGTAATTGTAGATAATCATAAACCGAGTTTTACTGAAGAACCTGAATTGTTAAAAGTAATAGATAAAAAGGTAATTATAGATCATCATAGACGAGGAGCTGAATTTATAGAAGACCCAGTTTTGACATATTTAGAATCCTACGCCTCATCTACTTGCGAATTAGTAACAGAAATACTATATTATATGTCAGATAAAGTGGAAATGGAAAAGTTTGATGCAGATGCATTACTAGCGGGAATAACTGTGGATACCAAAAACTTTACTTTTCAAACAGGAGTAAGGACCTTTGAAGCAGCCTCTATATTAAAAAGGGCAGGGGCAGATACTACCAGTGTAAGGGAATTATTTAAAGATGATCATGCCACATTTTTAAATAGAGCAGAAGTAGTAGGCAGCTCTAAAATAATATTTAAAAAAATTGCCATTGGTAAATTTGAAAAAGATATGGAAGATTCTATTTTAATAGCAGCTCAAGCAGCCAATGAACTTTTAAATATTAATGGTATAGAAGCCTCCTTTGTCCTAACTATTACAAATGGGAAAATCCATATATCTGGCAGGTCTTTAGGTAATATCTCAGTACAATTAATATTAGAAAAGCTAGGTGGAGGAGGCCATTTAACTAGTGCCGGTACTCAATTAGAAGGTATATCTATTGGGGATGCTGAAAAGATGTTAATAAATGCTATTGATGAATATCTTAAGGAAGGTGAAATAGAATGAAAGTAATTTTATTAAAAGATGTAAAAAGTTTAGGTAAAGAAGGGGAAATAGTAAATGCCAAGGATGGCTATGCTAGAAATTTCTTGTTTCCAAGAAATTTAGCAGTGGAGGCCAATTCACAAAATACGAAAAGATTGGAAGAACAGAAAAAATCTGATGAGGCTAAGGAAAAAGAAGAATATAAAAAGGCTTTAGAATTAAAAAAAGAAATAGAATCTATTAATTTAGAATTAAAAAGTAAAGCTGGAGAAGGCGGCAGACTATTTGGCTCTATTACATCTAAGGATATAGCTGATTTATTAGAATCTAAACACAATATTAAAATTGATAGAAGAAAAATAGAGTTAAAGGAAAATATTAAAACTTTAGGAAATACACAGGTAAGTGTAAGAGTTTATCCAGAAGTGGTGGCCAAATTAAATATAAAAGTAGTAGAAGAATAATGAGGTGATTAAAATCGAAGCAATAGCACTAGGGAAAATTCCTCCTCATAATTTAGAAGCAGAACAATCAGTATTAGGGGCTATGATTATAAATAAAGATGCCATAAATACAGCAGTAGAACAGCTTCATCCTGAGGATTTTTACAGGGAAGCCAATGAAGAAATCTATAGAGCCATTATAGAATTATACAATAGAAATGAACCAGTTGACTTAGTTACGCTTTCGGAAGAATTAAAGAAAAGGGATACACTGGAAAATATAGGTGGCCTTCATTATTTAGCAGAACTCTCAGGTGGAGTAGGATTAAGTTCTAATATTAAATATTACTGTGATATAGTAGAGGAAAAATCTATACTTAGACGTTTGATTTTGTCCTGCGACAATATTATGGGTAAATCCTATGAGGATAATGAAGAAGTAAATAGTATAATTGAACAGGCAGAAAAGGAAATATTTGATATTACTCAGGGAAGACATAAGGGAGGCTTTGTCTCCATTAAAGAAGTATTATTAGATAGCTTTTCTAGAATTGAGGAATTAGCAGCCCATCAAGGAGAATTAACAGGTCTTACCACAGGATTTATAGATATAGATAATAAATTATCAGGATTACAAAAATCTGATTTAATCCTATTGGCTGCAAGACCTAGTATGGGGAAAACTGCCCTTGGAGTAAATATAGCTATTAATTCTGCCATTAAGGCAGATGCTTCTGTGGCTATTTTTTCATTAGAAATGTCTAAGGAACAATTGGCTCAAAGAATGATTAGTTCTGTAGCTCATGTAGATTTACAAAAAATTATTAGTGGCCGTTTAGAGGAAGAAGAATGGCTTAAGATAATAAATGTAATGGCACCACTATCTCAGGCTAATATATTTATAGATGATACAGCGGGTATATCTTTATTGGAAATGAAGGCTAAATGTAGAAGATTAAAAATAGAAAAGGGTTTGGATTTAGTTGTAATAGATTATCTGCAATTAATGGAATCTGAATCTCGGCATGAAAGTAGACAACAGGAAATTTCTTCCATTTCAAGGGGATTAAAGGCTTTGGCAAAGGAAATGGAATGCCCTGTAATAGCTTTATCTCAATTATCCCGTGCTCCAGAGCTGCGTTCTGACCATAGACCAATACTTTCAGATCTAAGAGAATCTGGTGCCATAGAACAGGATGCAGATGTGGTAATGTTTTTATATAGAGATGAATACTACAACGAAGATACAGATAAAAAAAATATAGGAGAAGTAATAATTGCAAAACATAGAAATGGGCCTACAGGTACTGTAGAATTAGTTTGGAAAAAAGAATTTACTAAATTCTTAAATAAAGAAATTTATAGAGAATGAAAGAAGGAATTATAGTGGAAATAATAGGGGATAGAATAAGAATAAAACCTATTGAATTAGAAGATGTATATCAAATGAGAAATTGGGGTTTTCACAAAAACTCCTTACTATTTGACTATAATTTACCTGAATTAACAGATAATGAATTAAAACAATGGCATAGATATAAAACTAGGGGCTTTAATAAAGTTTATTATAGTGTTTTTAATGAAGTAAATATACTTATTGGATATTTGGGAATTAAAAATATCAGAAGAATATTAAGGGAGGCTACCCTTGGAATAGTAGTAGACCCTAATTATGTGAATATGGGCTATGGCACTGAAATAATATCATGTTTTTTGGATTACTTTTTTAATGATATAAATATGAGAACCATGTATTTAGAAGTAGCTAAATTTAATAAAAGAGCAATTAGATGTTATGAAAAATCTGGTTTTTTTACTGTAGATATGTATTTAGATAGATTTTTTAATCAAAACTTAAGTCTGGAAGACCCCTATTATTTAGAAGAGCAATCTGCTTTTGTAATAAAAGGGGGAAAGATATATAATTATATCTACAAGATGAAAATCGACAAAAGTGCCTATTTGAATGTTAGATGATTTCAAACAATTGGTATCATAATTTGAGGTGAAATAATGAATTTTACTATGGAAACAACAGATATGGACTTAGGAGATACTCCCATTGAGAACATATTTATTAACGATTTTATGCCTATGGCCAATGGTACCTATGTAAAGGTATATTTATTGGGATATAAATATGCCTATGATAAAGATGTAAACATTGAAGTAAATAATAATACTATAGCCAAACATTTAAATATACCTTTAGTAGATGTATTAAATGCTTGGGACTTTTGGGAGGGAAAAGGCATAATTAAAAAAATCCCTAATGATACAGAGGATAAATATGATTATAGTGTAAAGTTTTTAAATTTAAAACAGCTTTATATAAAAAATAATTATAAGGCCATAGATATAAGTCAGGGCATGGGGAAAGCCTATAATTGTTCTGTAGAAGATTTAGTTGGGGCAAATCAAATACCTGAAATAAATAAAATGTTTAATTCCATAGATTATATTATGAGAAGGCAGCTAGTGCCTAATGAAAAAAAGAAAATCTTAGAGTGGATACATAATTATAATATGAACCCAGATATTATTGAAAAAGCCTTCTTTTATGGGGTGGAGAAAAAAGGGCAAAGAAATATAAACTATATAGGTGGCATTGTGAGAAATTGGTATGATCAAGGTATAACCAATGTGGAAGCCTATCAAGCTCATTTACAAGAAAATGATGAAAAATTTTATAGATATGAAAGAATAATAAAGTATTTAGGCCAAGGGGGTAGAATGGCTTCTGAAGCTGAAATGAAAGTTATAGATAAATGGTTTGAAGAATATAGTTTTTCAATGGAAATGGTACTAAAGGCCTGTGAGAGTTCAGGGAAAATATCCAATCCTACTGTAAACTATATAGATGGCATACTTACTTCTTGGTATCATAAGGGCATTAAAACCTTAGAAGAAATAGAAACCAAAGATAAACCACCAGAAAGAGAACAAAAAGCACCAAGTTCTAAGCCATTTAAGGCAAAACAGACTAGATTTCATAATTTTGAACAGAGAACTTCTAAAATGACTGAGGAAGAATTAGAAGCCATTGCAAGGAGGAAAAGAGAGGAATATTATTCAAGGGCAAAAGCTGAAGTAAAATGATGTACAATCAGGTATTAAAGGATATTTTAATGGAATATGAAAGGAAAAGAGATAATCTAGTTTTAGAACAAAAAACTAGAAAAGAAAAGGTTTATAGAAAATTGCCTGAAATTAAAATGATAGACCAGCAAATTTTTGAAATAGGCCTAGCTATGTCTAAATCTATAATTGAAAATCCAGACAATTATAAAAAGAAGTTAGAAGATATAAAAAAACAAATAGGAAAATTTCAAATGGAAAAGGCTTATTTACTCACTGAAAACAATATACCAGCAGATTATATGGATATAAAATATGAATGTAATGATTGTGAAGATACAGGATATTTGCCTAATGGTGAAAAGTGCAATTGTCTAATTCAAAATTTAATAGATAAGGCCTATGAAATGTCCAATATTAAAAATGTATTAAAGCGGGAAAACTTTGATACCTTTAATATAAATGTTTTTCCAGATGAAAGTTTTGAGGGAGAAGAGCTTTCCCCAAGGGAAAATATGAAGGAGATTTCTGGTATATGTGTAGATTTTGTCAATAATTTTGATTTAAATAATGGTGAGAATCTATTATTCTATGGCAATACTGGACTAGGTAAAACCTTTATGTCCAATTGTATAGCCAAAGCCTTATTAGATATGAACAAAATTGTTATTTATCAAACAGCCTTTAAAATACTAGAAATAATTGAAAGGCGAAGATTTGGAAGGGATGACAATAGATTTGAGGATTATGAATACGATCTATTATTTGACTGTGATTTATTAATTATAGATGATTTAGGTACTGAATTATCCAATGCTTTTACCAATGCAGAAATATTTAATATTGTAAATACCAGATTAATAGCAGGTAAAAAAACCATTATCTCCACTAATTTAACTCCAAAGGAAATTTCAGAAATCTATACAGATAGAGTATTTTCCAGAGTGTTGGAGAAATTTATTCCTCTAAAATTTTATGGCCCAGATTTAAGATATTATAAGTGGGAAAAATAATAGATGCAAGGGGGGCAGTCCAAATGAAAGGGACAGTCCCCTTTATTTGATTTCGAAATGAAAGGGACAGGTCTTACTATGTCATCCTGAGCGTATGCGAAGGATCTCGATTTTTTATTTTATCCAAATCAAAACATCTTTCAAAAAAATCTGTTATAATGCTATTATATACATAAAATAAAAAAGGAGTGGATGTACTTGGGAGGAAATACTTCTAATAAGGACACTGGTGTAAGGGGATATTTTATTAAGGTTTTTAACGGAATGGCTCTAGGCCTATTTTCATCATTATTAATAGGTTTAATAATTAAGCAATTGGGGACCCTTTTAAAAGTGGATTTATTAATTGAATTTGGTATCATAGCACAATATCTTATGGGCCCAGCCATAGGTGCTGGAGTAGCCATTAGTGTAGGAGCATCTCCATTGGGGGTTTTTGCCTCTGTTGTTACTGGTGCCATAGGGGCGGGAACTATTTCTCTAGATGGTGGTGCTATAGCTATTCAAATAGGAGAACCAGTAGGGGCTTTCGTAGCAGGGTTAATTGGAGCGGAGTTTTCTAAATTAATTCAAGGCAAAACTTCTGTAGATATTGTATTAGTACCTCTTATAACCATACTAGTAGGAGGATTTACAGGCCATTATATAGCACCTTTTATAGCTAAATTTATGAATCTTATAGGAAATATTATTAATTTAGCCACAGAATTGCATCCAATACCTATGGGTATAATAGTTTCTACACTAATGGGAATAGTCTTAACTTTACCTATTAGTTCTGCTGCATTAGCCATATCTTTGGGCTTAAGTGGTTTAGCAGCAGGTGCTAGTACTGTAGGCTGTGCTACTCAAATGATAGGTTTTGCAGTAGCTTCCTATAGAGAAAATGGTTTTGGAGGATTGATTGCTCAAGGCATTGGTACCTCTATGCTACAAATTTCTAATATAATCAAAAATCCAAGAATATGGCTGCCTCCAATAATTGCTTCAGCCATACTAGGTCCTATTTCTACCACCATATTTAAAATGGAATCTAATATGATGGGTGCAGGTATGGGCACTAGTGGTTTAGTAGGACAATTTGCAATGATAGACACCATGGGTACATCCCCCAAGGTTTTAGTTAGTATATTTATTATGCATTTTGTACTTCCAGCTATACTAACTCTATCTATTTCAGAAGCCATGAGAAAAAAAGGATGGATAAAATCTGGAGATATGAAATTATAAATGATTTTTTGAAAATTTAAAAAATAATTGATATATTTTTGAAACTGTGATATACTATAATATAAATTTATATTTGGCTATGATGGGAAATAGTAAATAATCGTACCTTTATAGAGAGCCAATATTAGGTGGAAATTGGCAAGAGAGATTATTGAATCCGACCCAGAGCTAATTTTTAATAAGAGAACCAATAGGTTAAATAGGGTGGCAACGCGGGCTAAACTCTCGTCCCTAATATAGGGATTGAGGGTTTTTTTATCTAAAATTAGGAGGGGAAAATATGTTAGATATTAAAAGAATTAGGAAAAATCCAGAAGAAGTGATTAAAGCTTTAGAAAAAAGGCATGGAGATTTTCCCATAGATAAGGTATTAAAATTAGATGAAGAAAAAAGAAATATACTAATCGAAGTAGAGGAAATGAAATCTAGACAAAATACCATGTCCAAAGAAATACCTAAGTTTAAAAAAGAAGGAAAAGATACTTCAGCTTTATTGGAAGAAATGAAACAATTGTCAGAGGATATTAAGAAATTAGACATAAAAGTAAAAGAAATGGATATAGAATTAAGAGAACACTTACTTAATATCCCAAACACTCCCCACGAATCTGTAGTGGAGGGAAAATCTGACGAAGACAATGTAGAAATAAGAAAATATATGGAGCCTACAAAATTTGATTTTGAACCTAAGGCCCATTGGGATTTAGGAGTAGATTTAAATATTTTAGATTTTGAGAGGGCTTCAAAATTAACTGGTGCTAGATTTACATTATTTAAAGGATATGGTGCAAAATTAGAGAGGGCGCTGGTAAACTTTATGTTAGATCTTCACACTAGAGAGCAGAATTATACGGAAATGGCACCACCTCTTATGGTAAATAGAGATAGTATGATAGGCACAGGTCAATTACCTAAATTTGAAGAGGATATGTTTTATATTCCTAGCAAAGACTATTATTTAATACCTACTGCCGAAGTTCCATTGACCAATATCTATAGAGATGAAATCTTAGAAGAAAAAATGCTGCCTGTATATTTAACTGGATACACACCTTGTTTTAGACAAGAAGCTGGCTCTGCTGGTAGAGATACTAGAGGATTAATTAGAAATCACCAATTTGATAAAGTGGAATTAGTAAAACTTTCACTACCAGAAGATTCCTATGAGGAATTAGAGAAATTAACAGCTAATGCAGAAGAAGTTTTAAAAAGATTAGGGCTACCTTATAGAGTAGTAAGTTTAAGTACTGGAGATTTAGGGTTTTCCTCAGCTAAAACCTACGATTTAGAAGTATGGATGCCTAGCTATAATAGATATGTAGAAATATCCTCTTGTAGTAATTTTGAAGATTTTCAGGCTAGACGTGCTAATCTAAGATTTAGAAGAGAAGACAGTAAAAAAGTAGAATATCTACACACTTTAAATGGTTCAGGCTTAGCTGTGGGTAGGACTTTGGCAGCTATTATTGAGAACTATCAAAATGAAGATGGTTCTTTAACCATACCAGAGGCCTTAAGACCATATTTAGGTGGATTAGAAAAAATAGAGGCATAGAATAACTTTCATTTTGGGGGACTGTCCCCCAAAATGAAAGTTATTTGAAGAAAAATATAAAAAGCTTGGAGGTTATGATGAAAAATAAAAAGCTATTATATATTATATTGGTATTTGTATTGGCGTTTAATTTAATAGGCTGCACTAAAAAGGCAAATTCTACTTTAATTACAGATAATTACAATGGTATAGATTTAAATAAAATTAACAATTACGAGATTCAGGTAGAATTTCGTCCAAATGATAAAGCTTATTTAGCTAATCAAAAAACTACATACATAAATAACACAGGTGAAAATTTAAAAGAGATATATTTTCATCTCTATCCTAGGGCATATAGTTCCATAAAAACTGCCCCCATATTATTTGAAAGCCAAGAACTTAAGGAAAATTATATTACAGGCAATATGGAAATAGAAAACTTAAAAATAAATAAAAAAGATATGGACTTTAAAATAGGTGGAGTTACAGATACCATTTTAAGAATTCCCTTAGACAATCCTTTAAAACCTAATGAAAGTGTAGAAATATATATGGAATATAGCGTAAATCTTCCGCAAAATATAGATAGATTTGGCTTTGGAGAGGATATATTTAATTTTGGCAATTGGTATCCCATACTAGCAGTATATGATGACAAGGGCTGGAATTTGGACCCCTATTATAGTTTAGGAGATCCTTTTTATAGTGATATGGCTAATTATCAGGTGCAGATTACCACTCCTAAGGATATAATTGTAGCTTCTAGTGGCAATATATTATCAGAAAAGATTAAGGGAGATAAAAAAATATATAATATTGAAGGAAAATTGATTAGAGATTTTGCTTGGATAGCCAGTTCTAGTTTTAAAATAAAGGAAATAGAAGCGGAAGATACAATAATTAAACTCTATTCTCTAGAAGAAGAGCCAGAAATAGAGGAGTTTTCTTTAGAGGTAGGCAAGAGCTCTATAGAAATATTTAATCGTATATTTGGAAAATATCCCTATGGCCAATATTCCATAGTAATGACAGAATTTCCCACAGGGATGGAATATCCAGGTTTGGTTTTTATAGGCAAGGATTTTTTCCATAAACATTATAAAGCTCAGCTAGAGATTGTAATAGTACATGAAACAGCTCATCAATGGTGGTATGGGGTAGTGGGAAATGACCAAATAGATGAAGCTTGGCTAGATGAAGCTTTGGCTACTTATTCTGAGATTATATATATGACGGAGGAATATGGAGAAGAGGCAGGGAAAGCCTATTATGATTATTCCTTAGAAGCTAGTTATGAATATGGAAAGGATATTATATCTAAAGATAAGAAAGTAGTTAAATCCCTAGATAGATTTAATGGCTGGGATGACTATGGACTATTAGTTTACACTAAGGGGGCCATGTTTTTAGGGGAAATAGAAAAGGATTTTGGAGAGGAAGTATTATATGATATATTAAATAAATATTATAGTAAATATAAATTTCATATTGCTAAAACAGAAGATTTTTTAAAAATCTGTGAAGAGATTACAAATACATCTTTTAAAGAAAGGGCAGATAAGTGGCTATATGGGGAATAAGTTGACAAAATAGCAAAGTATACGCCATTGACAAAAGGAAAATAATATTGTAAAATAAATTAGTGGAAATACATTTTGCATCCGTAGCTCAGTAGGATAGAGCGGCGCCCTCCTAAGGCGTGTGTCGGGGGTTCGATTCCTCTCGGGTGCACCAAGGTGATATTTATGGACGAAAAATATATGAAAAAGGCATTAGAAGAAGCCCATAAGGCGTTGAGCACCTATGAAGTCCCTATAGGTGCTATTATTGTCCATAAGGGAGAAATCATTGGAAGAGGACATAATAAAAGGGAAAGCTTAAGTGATCCCCTAGCCCATGCAGAAATATTTGCTATAAAAGAGGCAAGTAAAAATTTAAAGAATTGGCGTCTTATGGATTGTACTCTGTATGTAACCGTAGAGCCCTGTCCTATGTGTGCAGGCGCCATTATTAACTCTAGAATAGATAGAATAGTAATAGGCGCAAGGGACCCGAAAATGGGCTGTTGTGGCTCAGTAATAAATCTATTAGATAATCCTAAGTTCAATCATAGGCCTATAGTGGAATTTGGAGTACTAGAGGAAGAGTGCAGTAATATAATCTCTAATTTTTTCAAAGAAATCAGAAATAAAAAACAATCTAAGTTCTAATCTTAAAATTGGAGAGATGTCCGAGTGGTTTAAGGTGGTGGTCTCGAAAACCATTGTACAGTTTAGGCTGTACCGAGGGTTCGAATCCCTCTCTCTCCGCCAAAAAGGGAACTATTTTTTTTATAGATTTTGCTTTAACACAGTATGGTGATATACTAATATTGTGATATAAGCGTCAAAACTTTTAAATAAAAAAGTCACCTTTTAATGCACATTGAA
>DAIMNI010000039.1:0-17470 GCA_036720245.1 Tissierellia bacterium
TTCTACCATCACTAAAATTTGGTACTGCTAAAATATACTGTTTCATTTAAAAACCCTCCTTTTATCCACCTAAATAAGCCTTTCTAACTCTGTCGTCGCCTAATAATTCTTTCCCACTGCCTTCTAATACTATTTCTCCAGTTTCAATTACATAAGCCCAGTGGGCAATTTGTAGTGCTATATTAGCATTTTGTTCTACTAGTAATACTGTTAGATTTCTCTCCTTATTAAGTCTTTCTATAGTTTCAAATATTTCTTGAACTACTATTGGAGCTAAGCCCATGGATGGTTCGTCTAACATTAATAGTTTAGGCTTGGACATTAATGCCCTACCAATGGCTAACATTTGTTGCTCTCCACCACTTAAGGTGCCTCCCATTTGTTTTTTTCTTTCTTCAAGCCTTGGAAATAATTCATATACATTTTTTAAATCTTTATTAATTTCTTCCTTATCTTTTCGTAGATAAGCGCCCATTAATAGATTTTCTTCCACATCAAGGGCTGTAAATACCCTTCTACCTTCAGGAACATGAACTATACCTAGACCTACAATTTCTTCTGAAGGTAGTTTATTAATATTTTGATTTTGAAATATAACATTTCCATTTTCCTTTTCAACTATTCCAGAAATTACTTTTAAGATAGTAGTTTTTCCTGCACCATTACTGCCTATTAGACTTACAATCTGTCCTTCATCTATATTAAAATTAACACTTTTTAAGGCGTGAATTCCACCATAAAAAATATCTAAATTTTCTACCTTTAGCATTTAGCCTACCTCCTTTCCTAAGTAGGCGGATATTACTTTTTCATTATTTTGAATTTCTTGGGGTTTGCCCTCTGCAATTTTATGACCATAATCTAATACAGAAACTCTATCGGATATACCCATTACTAATTTCATATCGTGTTCAATTAATAAAACTGTATAGCCCTTGTCTCTGATTTTTCTAATTAAATCCTGCATTTCTATTTTTTCCTGAGTATTCATACCTGCTGCAGGTTCGTCTAGCAATAAAAGTTTAGGTTCAGTGGCCAAAGCCCTGCCTATTTCTATTTTCCTTTGAACTCCATAGGGCAGACTAGTGGCTATTTCATTTTGATGTTTTTCTAGTTCTAAAAAATTAATTATATTTTGAGTTCTTTCTGTGGCCCTTTCCTGTTCTTTTATAGCTTTTTTAGTTTTAAAAATTACATTATAGAGATTAGCCTCTGTTCTAGTATATTGTCCAATTAATATGTTTTCAAATACTGTCATACTACTAAAAAGTCTTATGTTTTGAAATGTCCTAGAAATTCCCTTTGTTGCAATTTCATGAGGTTTCAAACCATTAATAGCCTCATCTAAAAAAATTACCTCTCCACTAGTAGGTTCATATACTCCTGTGATAATATTAAAAAAAGTGGTTTTTCCTGCACCATTTGGACCAATTAAGCCTACTATTTCCCCTTCATCAATATGGAAATCTACATCATTTACTGCTGTAAGACCTCCAAAACTTTTAGTAATAGCATTAGCTTTCAGAATTTGCATATTTCTTGTCCCCCTTTAATCTATCCATGTTTATCATTCCACCTGGACGATTAATCATCATGAGTATTAGAAGTAGTCCATATATAGCATATCTATAACCAGCTACTCCCCTTAGAGCTTCAGGTAATATAGTTAATAAAATTGCTCCTAAAATTACTCCAGGTATACTTCCAAGTCCACCTAATACTACCATACATAATATGGTTACTGATTCCATATAGGTGAAATTATCAGGATTTACATAGTGGACAAAGGTTGCAAAAAAGCTTCCTGCCATTCCTGCAATAGCTGCACCTAATACAAAGGCCATTATTTTTAAATAAGTGGAATTAACCCCCATAGCTTCTGCAGCCACCTCATCATCTCTTACTGCAATAAAACCTTGTCCAAGTCTAGAATTTAGCAATCTATTAGATATAAATACTGTGAAAAATGCTAGTATTAGTATTAAATAATAATATCCAATATTGCTACTAATGGTAAAACCAAATATTTTAGGGGAAGGTATGCCAGGGATTCCTGCAGGTCCTCTAGTTACTTCTGTCCAATTTATTAGTATTAATCTTAAAATTTCACCAAAACCTATGGTTGCAATGGCCAAATAATCCCCCTTTAGTCTTAAGGTTGGAATTCCAAGTAAAAAGCCAAAGAAACCTGCCACTATGGCACTAATTAAAAAGGCTATCAAAAATGGGAAATCAAAATTCACCATAAGTAGTGCTGTTACATAAGCACCTATACCATAAAAGGCAGAATGCCCCATAGATAATTGGCCTGCAAAGCCTAATACAAAATTTAAACTTAAAGCTAATACTACATATAATAAGGCCATTATACTAGTTCTCAATATATAGGGTTGAGAACTCATGAGAAATGGTAAAACCAATAGAATGGCTATAATAATATATAATGTTTTTTTCTTACTTCTTTTATCCATCACTGCCACTTTATCAGTTATTTTATCAAAACCCTTAGATAGGATTTTTATTACAAAATATAAAATTACTGTTGCAATGGATAAATTGATTAATACCTTAAATAGATTATTCAATTCAATTCACTCCTTTATACTTTCTCTTTTGCCGTATTTCCAAATAAACCTGTGGGCTTAAAAAGAAGTATAACAATTAAAATAACAAAAGCTATGGCATCTCTATAACCCGAGGATATATATGCTGCCCCTAGACTTTCAGCAACACCCATTATTAGTCCTCCTAACATAGCTCCAGGTATACTGCCTACACCTCCGATAACAGCAGCAACGAAAGCCTTAAGTCCTGCTGAGAAACCCATCATAGGATATACAGCCTTATAATACATTGCAACAAGCGTACCAGCAGCTGCACCTAAAGAAGAACCCAGTGCAAAAGTAAAGAAAATAACTTTCTCTGTATTAATTCCCATTAATTTAGCTGCCACCATATCTTGAGATGCACATCTCATGGCTCTACCAATTTTTGTTCTTTTTACTATATAACTTAAGATTAGAACTAAAAATATAGATATTCCTAAAATTAAAACCTGTAATTTAGAAAATTTTAGCCCTCCTAAATTATACATTTTATTTTCAATCATAGTTGGGAACGACTGGGTCTCTGGCCCCCATACTAGCATAGCAAAATTCTCTAAAAATATAGCAGTACCTATTGCACTTAAAAATAAATTTATCTTAGGTGCATTAAACACTGGTGTATAAGCCAGCTTTGCTATTAAAATACCTAGCAAAGCTGCAAACACCATAGCTATAATAAAAGAGGGGATTAAAGGCAATCCAAAATATACTATGGCAGTATACGCAAAGAAGGCTCCCATCATATATATATCCCCATGAGCAAAGTTTATTAGCCTAACAATACCATATACCATGGTAAAACCAATGGCTGTTAGCGCATATATACTGCCTAGGGCTATACCATTACTTAGCTGCTCTAAAAACATCTTCTCACCTTCCTTTAAAATTTACACCGCCTAATTACTAATCTATTTGTTCACTAGCTGGAACAATTTTTCCATCTTTAACTGTTAAAACTACAATATTTCTTACTACATCGTGATTTTCGTTAAAGGATATAGGACCTGCTACACCAGGAAAATCCTCTACCTCGTCTAAATACTTAAGAATAGCTTCCCTACTTTCGCCATTTTTTTCAATTGCTGCAAATATTAATTTTGCAGAGTCATATGCTAGTGCAGCATAAGTGTCAGGTTCTTTATTATATTTTGCCCTGAAATTATCTACAAATTCTTTTGTTCCTGGGTACTCAATATCTGGATGGAAAAATCCTGCAAACACAATACCTTCTACAGCATCTCCACCTAATTTTATTAATTCTTCAGAACTAATGCCTTCTGTTCCTAACATTTGAACATCTAGACCCATTTCCTTTGATTGTTGTGCAATTAATGCAGTTTCTACATAGTATCCTGCTATAAACATTAAATCAGGATTAGTTCCTTTTATTTTTGTCAATTGAGGACTGAAATCCTTAGATTGACCCTCAAAATAAGTCTCTGAAGCTACTATTTCTCCACCTAATTCTTCAAAAGCCTTAGCAAAGTCGTTCATTAAACCAGTACCAAAGTCATTGGCAGTGTACATAATAGCTGCTTTTCTTTTGCCCATTTTATTATAGGCATATTCTGCTAATTCTTGAGCTTGTACAGTATCTGTAAGAGAAATTCTATAAGCTGTTGGAGTAGTCCCATCAGTTAAGGCCTTATTTACTGAGTCTGCTAATAATGGTATACCACTTGCATCATAAATACCTCTAGCAGCAAGAGTACAAGAACTGTTCCAATGGCCTATTACTGCCAATACACTATCATCCTGTGCAAATCTTTGTGCCACACTAGGAGCTTCCTTAGGATTTCCTGTGTCATCTCCTGTTAATTGTGCAACTTCCTTTCCATTAATTCCACCCTTTTCATTTGTTTCATCAATGGCTAATTGAATTGCTTTTCCCTTCATATCACCAAATTGTGCAGAATCCCCTGTCATAGGTCCTGCATGTGCAATAACTATTTTGTCTCCCTTTCCTGCCTTATGATCCTCTCCGCCATTACCACTTTCATTTCCACCACAGGCTGTTAAGCTAATGGTTAGTATAATTAATAAGCTAATAATTGATAAAAACTTTTTTCTTTTCATAAAAATCCTCCTTTTCTTGTTTGATTATATATAATGCAATCTTCATGCCAGGCATGTAAAAAATAAAAAGGGCTGTAATTTTAGAGTTCCCCTAGAATTACAGCCTTTAAAATTAAATTTAGAAAATATGCATATTTTTCAGAGTATGAAATATATGCATACTAATCCACATTATACTCATTTAATTTATTATATAAATTCCTTTCGCTAATTCCTAAAGTTTTAGCAGTTTTCCTTTTGTTATTTTGAAAAAATTCATAGGTTTCTAAAATTACTTTTTTTTCAATATCATCTAATTTTTCTCCAATATATACTGGAATTTGGTCTCTTCTACTATTTCCTATATCTATATTATAAAGTAATTCCTTTGGCAAATCTGAAACCCCAATAAATTCATTATTGCTTAGGGCTACTGCCCTTTGGATAATATTTTTTAACTCTCTAACATTTCCAGGATAATCATAGCTTTCTAAGGCTTCAGCTGCACTTGGCAGAACTCCTTGTATTTCTTTATTAAATTCCTTCGAATATTTGTTTAGAAAATGCTGTGTTAAAATGGGAATATCCTCTTTTCTATCTCTTAAGGAAGGGACTTCAATGGTTATTACCTTTAATCTAAATAGTAAATCTTCTCGAAAATTTCCCTTTTCTACTTCTTCCTCTAAATCTAAATTTGTAGCAGCTAAAAATCTAATATCTAAGGGTATAGGAGTTTCGCTTCCCAGTGGCATTATCTTTCTTTCTTCTAATACCCTTAGAATTTTTGCCTGCATGCCAATATCCATATCTCCAATTTCATCTAATAATAAGGTTCCCCCATTGGCTAATTCAAATTTTCCTTTCATTCTTTGATTTGCACCTGTAAAGGCGCCTTTTTCATAGCCAAAAAGCTCTGATTCCATTAGATTATAGGGTATAGCGGCACAGTTTACACTAACTAGGGGCATAGACTTTCTTTTACTAGAATAATGTATTGCCTTAGCTATTAATTCCTTCCCAGTGCCACTTTCTCCAGAAATTAAAACATTAATATCTAAATCTTTTACCCTATTTATAATATCAAATACATTATTCATGGCCTTACTAGTAGAAATGATTTCATCTAAACTAAATTCTCCTTGGGTCCTATCTCTTTTTAAATCTTCTATTTCCTCACTTAAATTTTTATAGTCTAATGCTTTTCTCATTAAAATTTTAAGACTATTTATATCAATAGGTTTGGTTATATAATAATAAGCACCCCTTTGAATAGCCTCTACTGAAGATTCTATGCTACCATAAGCAGTCATAGCAATTACAATAACTCCTGGATAACTCATTCTAATCATACCTAAAACTTCTAATCCATTGATTTCCCCTAAATATAAATCTAGTAAAACTATATCTATATTTTTATTTTTAATTATATCCAGTCCCTCATGCACATTTGTAGCTATATCTACCTCAAATTCATCCTCCAATGCAAATTTTAATGCAGTTAAAATGCTTGGTTCATCATCTATAATAAGAACCTTATCCAATTTTATCCCTCCAATTATAGGTTAGGTAAAGATACTACCACTTTAGTTCCCTTGTTTTCTTCACTTTCTACAAAAATACCCCCCTTATTTTCTTCTACTAATTTAGATGTAACAGCTAGACCAATTCCCGTTCCTTGAGGTTTTAGGGTGAAAAATGGCTGGAATATTTTATCTTTATAAGAATCATCTATTCCACAACCATTATCTATTATTTCAATAATTCCTAAATTTCCTTCAGCATAAATATTTATATAAATTACTCCATTATTACTAATTGCCTCAATACTATTTAATATAATATTTACAAGTACCTGCTTAATTTGATTTTTATCTGCAAACACATTTGTACTTTCTATATCCTTTACAATCTTTATATTTTCCCTTCTAAACTGATTAGAAAATAAAATTAGTACTTCCTCTAAGGCTTCTTCCAAAAAGAATATCTCAGGCTTTCCAGAAATAGGTCTAGTGTAATCAATTAATTGAGTTATTAGTTCATTCATTCTATTAATTTCTTTTTTTGAAATATTGACTAGTTCTTCCCTAAACTTTTCATCATCTATTTTACTAGGTATTAAATCTATAAAAGTATTAATAGATGTTAGAGGGTTCCGTATTTCATGGGCAATTCCTGCAGATAATTCTCCTAGGGCCTGCATTTTATCATTATAATTTGCCATATCCTGATATTTCTTTATGTCTGTAAAATCGTTTAACAACAGTATAACTCCCTCGTTTAAATCTCCTATGGGTATAAAACTATAATTTAAATATAGTTTATTATTATTTATTAAGAAACTTTGGGTATTGGTTATTACTTCTCCCTTTGTGGCAGATTCATATCCATTAAAGCCATATTTCTCATCTAGTTTCATAGTATTCCAATTATCCTCTAAACATAGTTTTTTGTCCAGTATTTCTCCTGCAGCCTTATTGTATTCAATAATACTATGTTCATCATCAAAAACTATAATACCACTTAATATGCTTTCTAGAATTTTCCCCCTTAATTTATTGCTTTTTTCAAATTTGCGGGTTTGAGCTATAAGTTCTTCATTTAAATTTTCTAATTCTTCAGTTCTATTGTCAACCTCTAATTTTAATTTTTTATTCCAATATAAATTTACAATGGCTATGGTAGATATGATAAATAGCAGTAATGAAGAAGCATATAATAACTTTTTAAATCGTAGACTTTTATCTATAAAAGTTTCACCAAACCATTTTTTATATATTTTATCATAATTGCCATTTTTCTTAATCCCGTCTAAACCCTGATTTATTATGTCTAAAACTTCTTTATTCCCTTTCTGAACACTAGTACAGTATTCAGTAATATGCATAGGTTCCCCTACTATTTTTACTTTATCAAAATTACCTTCTTTTTGAAGATAATAAATACCTGTCAATCTATTGCCTACAAAGGCATCTACTTTTCCTTGTAATAATAAGTCTATTGCCTCTTCTTGATTGATTTCTATGGATCTCTCTATGCCCTCAATATTTCCCCCCAATTCATAACTTATATCACCTAATTGAAAGGAAGCCTTTCTCCCAGCTAAATCTTCTAAAGTAGAAATATAATTTGTTTCCTTTAATACAAATATAGCTTGAGAATTTGTAACTAATGGAAGAGAAAAATCAAATTTTTCTTCTCTTAAAGCACTTCTTGTCATTCCTTGAACCGCATCTACTTCTCCACTTTCTAAGGCATCCATTGCTTCCTGCCATCCCATAGGTACTAATTCTATTTCTATTCCCAATTCTATAGCTATGGCACGCATCATATCCACATTAAAACCTCTATAATTTCCATCTTCATCTACAAATTCGTAAGGAGGATAATTATTGTCTCCTGCAATTTTTAAAACCTTTTTTTCCGAGGCATAAACTGGCAATGTTTGAACAAGTATTAAAAATAAAATCAAGAGTAAAGATAATGCCTTTGCTTTCAACTAAATCACCTGCCCTCTTAAATTATATATATCTATCTACTGTATTACTGTACTCCTTTTTTATTCCTCCTGAACATTTATTATTCTAATAGTTAAAATTATATCACAAAGCTTATTAGATAAAAACCCTCATCTGCTTTGGATAATAATCCTTAGCAGATGAGGGTTTTTTATTTTTTCCACTCTTCTTCTAATTTCTTATACTCATCTGACATTCTAAATTTATTGTATTCGTCCCTTATGGCTGAAGCTTTCATTTGTATAATTTCTGCATCATCTTCACCAGCACTTTTCATGACTGTTATATATCCACTCATTCGAAGTTCATAGGTCTTATCTACTTGCCCTTTGGTTCTATAATTCCTTAATTCTCTTCTAAATTCTTCCCTCTCTCGTAGAACTTCCATGGCTTTGGAATAAGTAGCTGGAGAATGTTCCTTTAAGAATTCTAACTCTTCATGGGATATATCTCTGCCTAATTTTAATTTATTCCTAATTAATTCAATTCTAAGATTTTTAATGGAACCATCTTCTACATTGTTCACGCTCTGTATACCTTTAGCCTTATTTACTAGTTTTTCTTTCATCCCAAATTCCTTATGCTGCATTTGAGTATACATATTAATATTATTTATTAAAGGTACCTTCATATTTTTCACCTCTAAAAATAATATCGGCAATTACTGGGAAAATTTAAATAAAATAAAAAGATGGCAAACAAAACGTCCCCTTGCCATCTTTTTTATTTTATCTCTCCCTATTATCTAATATTTCTTTGGTTTCAAAAGTGTCTAAATCTATTTGATATACCCCATATACAGTTCTATATGTATAATTGGAATCAAGTATATCTGATGTTCCATAGGCATAATTTTTATATAAATATAAGCCATAATTGTCATATATATATCCATAGTACATATGCACATCTTGGATTATTGGAGTTTTTGAATCTAATTTATAACGTTTAGTCTTACCAAGGTCTTCCTTTGGTGCATAATATAGCCATGGATATTGAATATTTAATAATTGTCCATCTGGGAGTTTTTCTACTTTTTTAGTTTTAAGATTCATTCTAGAAATATAAGATGCAAAGTTTCCTGAAAGATATAACCAATCTCCATATACTTAAAATCCCCTAATTTTATCCACTTACCATTTGGGCTCATTTTATAAACCGTAGAAGGATCTGAGGTAGAACCTTTAAAGTCGCAGAAATAAAGATTATCATCTTTATCTAAAGCTCCCCTCGAAGCTGAAGGTGCACCCTTTTTAATAAATTTCTTTTTATTTTCGCCAATTTTGCTAATATACACCTTATCCCTTCTAAAATGATAAATATAATTATTCCCTATTAGTTCCCAATTGGCATCATTACTTTCCCCATTTACATGGTCTTTAAATATAATTTTGTCCTCTTTCGTTTTTATATTATAGGTTCTAATTTCAATATCATATTTCCCAGTAAAATACCCATCCTTGTATTTTTTATTAATATGTCTTATATAATAAAGAAGATTATCTCTTATTCCTACTATTTTTTCAATACCATCTTTATCTACAATTGTTTCTATTTTTCCAGTTTCTAAATTTTTCCTTTTTATTCTTTCGTATTTAATCTTGTAATCTTTTGTTAAATAATATACATGAGTATCATCTGCAGCAATTCTATACATCCTCTGTCCAAAATTATATGCACCATAATCTGGACTTATGCCTTCTTCATACGCTTTATTTTTATCATCTATTTTTATTTTATCTTTATTGTATTTATACCAATCTTGTTCAACTAATTTTTCATAACTCCACCATGGCCCTTTTGTTATCGCTTTTTCTTTTAAAACTTCTCCCCATAGTTTTTTCGTATTTTCATCTACTATAGTGTGAAAAGCATTATAAACAATATGTAGTGCATCCCTCACCAAAAAATCCTTTTGAGATTTATATATTTCTAAATCCTTATTGCTAATAATAAACTTTTCCAATGCAAATTCAATAGGATTATCTACTTTTTTATTAAAAATAGCCTTTATTATAATTTCTAAAAATTCTTCAAAACTTACTAATTCACTTGTACCAAATCTATTGTTCTCACTTTCTTTTAAATAACTGTTTGCAATAGAAACCTCCACATAAGATGCCAAATCTTCGGGAACATCTAAAAATACCTTTTCTCCATCACAAACAGAAAATGCTAAATAATGTGGAACATGAAAATTAGATGTTAAATATGCAACATCTCCCTTTGTAAGTGGCTTATTATAATCTAATTTACTTTTTGATATATAACCCAGCCTCTGTAATGCATCAATTTCATATTCATATTCAATATTATTAAATACACCATAGGCCTCCCCTGCGGGAGCTAATATAATAAAAAATAGAACAAAGAAACTAATAATCCTTTTGTTTTTTCTCATTTTGAGTCCCCCTTGATGAAAATAAATTTATACATATCATAGTCTAGATATTTAAAAAAGATGGCAAACAAAACGTCCCTTTGCCATCCTTTGCCATCTAATTCTCTACATCTTAAACTTATCTACTATGCCTCTTAATTCATCAGCTAATTGTGATAAATTCTCACTTGAGGATGCAATTTCTTCCATAGATGCAGTTTGTTCTTCTGTGGCTGCTGATACATTTTGAATATTTGCTGCTATATCTTTGCTTATATTTTCCATAGAATGAGTAGAGTTTACCGAAGCTTCTGTTCCCCTTGCTACATAATCTATGGCATTGGTAATATTGGATATTTGAGCTGCAATCTCATCTATTAAATGGGCAATCTCATTAAAAGAGTTTCGTGCCTCATCTACTGAAATCCTGCCTTGTTCTATTTCTTTTTGACTTACGTTCATACTTTCATTGGCTTTTTTGATAACTTCATTATTGTTTTCAATTATATTATTTATCTTTTCCGTGGATAAATTAGTCTCTTCTGCTAATTTTCTTATTTCATCTGCTACAACTGCAAAGCCCCTACCTGCTTCACCTGCCCTTGCAGCTTCAATAGCTGCATTTAAAGCAAGTAAATTGGTTTGGCCTGAAATATCTCTTATAACATTGATTATTTCGTCCATTTCCCTAGAACTATTATTTACCTCTTCTAAAGACACTTTAACATCTTTAGAACTATTATCTATATTATTCATTTGTTTAATAGTATCTTCTATTTTATCCCTACCATCAGTTGATTTATTGGAAATATTTTCTGCTATATTATTTATATTTTGTGCATTGCTAAATACTTCCTCTACTTGGGCTGACATTTCTTCCATGGCAGAAACTATTTCTAAAATTTCCTTTAATTGATTATCTGAACTATAGGCAATATCTCCAGAAGAATCAGCTATGCTATTGGAAGCCTGAGCTGCCTCCTCTGATACCGTTGTTAATTCTACTGCTGCAGAAGCAACTTGTTCTGAGGATAAATTTACTGCTTTCGCAAATTCTCTTAAATTATCTATTAGAGATTTATGCGCCCTAGCCATATCTCCAATTTCATCCAATCTATTTAAATCCTTTTCCACTATATCCATGCTAATATCCAATTTAGATATTCCATCTATATGCTCAGTAGCACTTCGTATTGGATTTACAATTGAGCTACTTAGCCCAAAAGAATAAATTATTCCTATAAAAATAGCCCCTCCAACAATTATAAGTAAATAGTTTAGAAGTTTACTTACTTCTTTCAATAATTCCTTTGTATCAATGGCTACCCCAATAGACCAAGCCTTTTCCTTTAATGGTGCGAAACCTGTATGTTTATCAACTCCCTTATAGGAATATGTACTTACTCCGGTTTCACCTACTATCATCCTTTGAAACATTTTTACAATCTCTCTGTTTTCATCTTTTCCCTTTAAATACGCTAATTTTAATTCTCCGCTTTTGATGAATTCTTTATTAGGATATACTAAAGCCTCTCCTCTTTCATTTAATAGAAATGCTCGGCCAGTTTCCCCTAGTTTAATATCTTCTACTATCTTATATAATCGTTCCACATCCTTATAACCTATTAATACTCCTATTGTTTTTCCATCATCATCTTTAATAGGGGTGGATATAGCTATTTGATTTGTAGCTCTTATCCTATTCATAAAGGGTTCCGTTAGAAAACTAGTGCCAGACTTTGCCTTTTGAAAATAATCCCTATCGATAATATTTATACTACTTCCATCGGAAAATATTACATTTCCATCCATATCCGCAATTCCCATATCTATGTAATCTAAGCGTTCCATTTCCTCTTTTAAAACCTTAAGTTTTATATCCAAATCTACCTCTAGATCTTTGATTTTTTGATATTTCGCCACAGACTCAATATTTAAAATATATCTATGAATTCTTTCATCGACTAAACTCGATGCATCTATAGCTTTATTTAATAATAATTTCCCCGAAGACTTATATATACTTGTCTTAAAAAACTTATAGGATAAAGTCCCCATGGCCATGGATATTAAAATAATAATTAATATATTAAGGGTGCCCATTCTAGATTTTAAACTTTTAAATTTTAATATCCTTTTAGGCTTTCTATTTTCTTTGAGCCCTTTAGTTTTTTTAGGTTTTCTAGACTTTAAACCTTTAAATTTAAATGGATTTTTAATTTTCTTTTTAAACTTTACCTCTTTCATAGTATCCCCCTCTACAATTTTAAATTAAAATACAATATATTATTATCCTAATTATAACATATTTCTTGAGAATATTAACTAAAATTGTCGAAAATTACTTTACTTTAAAATTTAGTCCTTTAGACAGATGGATTTAAGAGGCAAGAAAAGATGGCAAACAAAACGTCCCCTTGCCATCTTAATTGTGAATTGCACTAGATTCTCTTATATAAATCTTGTGTTCAATATTTAATTTTTCTCCACGAATATCCTCTTCAATGGCGGCAACTAATAACTCCATGGCAACTCTTCCTAATTCCATTGCATTAATATCTACTGAAGTTAAGGGTATTTTAGAATATTTGGCAAATGCGCTATTATTGAAACTTGCAATAGAGATATCTTCAGGCACCTTTATACCTAGATTTTCAAAAGCATTTAAGGCACCAAATGCTACTAAATCGTCTGTAACTACCAATCCATCTGGTAAAGGCTCCATTTTAGATATTTTCTCTCCATAATAATAGCCTATGCTTTCGTCAAAACTACCACTAAATACTAATTCTTTATTAAAATCAATATTGGCTTCTTCTAAAGCCTTTTTATACCCTTCTAGTCTTTTTTTACTTACTATTAAATCTAAATCCCCAACAATTAGGGCAATATTTTTTCTGCCTGTGTTTATAATATGTTGGGTTAGTTCATAAGCTGCTAAAAAATTATCATTATCCACTTGATTAATTTTCCCATCTGGGAAACTACCTATTAAAGAGAAGGGAAAATCTATACCTTTTAAATACTCAATACATTTATCTTCTATTTTACTAGTCATAAGTATAATTCCATCTACTTTGGAGCCCCTAATAAATTTTTGAATGATTTTCAGTTCCTCATTCTTTTCTGTATTAGTGGATATTAGCAAATCGTAATCTGAATTAGAAGCTCCTTTTATAATACCCTTTAAAGATTCAGTAAAAAATGGATTTGAAAAATAGTCCTCAGAAATAGTAGGTATTATGATGCCTACAGTGCCTGTTTTTTTAATGGCTAAAGATCTAGCATTGGCATTAGGATAATAGCCTAATTCATCCATAGACTTTATAACTTTCTCCCTAGTAGCTTTACTTATTTTTGGATTATTCGATATTACTCTAGATACTGTAGAAGTGGAAACCCCAGCTAATTTTGCCACATCACTGGCTGTAACATTTTCGTTTTTCTTCATAAAAATCTCCCTATCAGTTTATTCTCGTATTTGTCTTTCCATCAAAAAAGTGTAGTGCATCTATATCATAGCCAAAAGAATGTACTTCCCCTTCATGGTATTCATAATGACCTGGCACTGATATAATCAATTCATGATTGTTTTCAAGTCTAGTATAGAGGATCTTTTCCTTTCCAAGCATTTCCACCACATCTACTGTACATTTAAAATTATCTCCTAAATGTCCGCCACTTTCAAATCTTTCTGGCCTAATGCCTAAATAAACCTCTTTTCCCCCATAGGACTCTAATGCCTTACTATCTTTTTCTGAGGGCTTCACCACTATAATTTTATCATCGGATATAAATTTTCCATCTTGCATACTTCCCTTTATTATATTCATAGTAGGGGAACCTATAAATTTTGCTACAAAAATATTTTCTGGTCTATTATAAAAATCATTGGGTTTTCCCACCTGTTGAATTTTCCCATCATTCATTAATACTATTTTAGTGGCCATGGTCATTGCCTCTACCTGATCGTGAGTTACATAAATAGTAGTACTACCTAGGCTTTTGTGAAGCCTTACCAATTCTACTCTCATATTCTCCCTAAGTTTTGCATCTAAATTAGATAAAGGTTCATCCATTAAAAATACATTTGCCTTCCTAACTATGGCTCGCCCTAGGGCTACTCTTTGCCTTTGCCCACCAGAAATATCCGAAGGTTTGGAATAAAGATAATCCGTTAATTCTAATATTTTAGCTGCATCTAATACTCTTTCATGAATTACCTTTTTGTTTTCTCTTCTCATTTCCAAAGAAAAAGCCATATTTTCATATACTGTCATATGAGGATATAAAGCATAGGATTGAAATACCATAGCTATATCCCTATCCTTTGGAGGCACCTTATTTACCTTTTTATCATTAAAGTATAAATCCCCTTCAGTGATGGAATTTAATCCTGCTATCATTCGAAGTAAAGTGGTTTTCCCACAGCCTGATGGCCCTAAAATTACACAAAAATCCTTGTCTTCTATGGTCAAATCTATATTTCTTAAAGTAAATTCTTCCCGTCCTTCATATTTCTTTCCAATATTTTTTAAAATTACCTCCATAAAATCTCCTCCAAATTATAATTAACCTTTAACAGAACCTTGAGATAAGCCTGATACCAATTCTTTTTGCAAAGCTATAAATAAAATTACTATAGGAATAGCCGTTAAAAGCCCTCCAGCAGCAAAGGCTGGCTGATTTAAAGTTCTAAAATCATTTATCAATGTAAATAATCCTGCAGCTAAAGTATAGGATTCTGGACTAGTTAATAATACTTTGGGTAGTAAAAAATCCATAAATGGTCCAATAAAAGACCATAAACCTATTAAGGCTAACATAGGCCTTGCTATAGGCATAATAATTAGTCTATAGACCTGAAGATTAGAACAACCGTCGATTTTAGCTGCATCATCTAATTCCGTAGATAGAGAATCTATATAGCCTTTTAATATAAAAGTATTATTGGCAATTCCCCCTCCTGCATAAATTAAAACCAACATCATCTGCCTTGTAAAACCAGGGTTTTTATCAGCAATAACAGAGTACATAGTAAAATAAGCTGTAATCCCTGCAAAGGTTGGTATAGTTTGAATTAGCATCATAGACATTAGAGATATTTTTTTGCCTTTAAATCTATATCTAGAATAGGCATAACCTGTAAGAGATACTATAATCAAGGTCAAAATTGCTGTAGCCACTGCGATGAAAATAGTATTTTTGGTCCATTGTAAAAATAATGTATTTTTAAATAAATATTCAAAATGTCTTTTAGAAAATATGAAATCGTCATTTAACATTAAATATTGTTGTTGCTTTCCGTTAAAGGCAGATAGTACCATTTGATAAAGAGGCCATAATATGGCTACTGCCCAAGATATTAAAATAATATAACTAATAATTAAGAGGATTTTTCCCGATAAAGTTAAAGGCCGTTTATCAGATAAATATAAATTCTCTTTTCTCTTAGATTTTCGCATTACATCCCCTCCTTAAAGGCCTTGGTATTTCTATAGCCTAAATAGGATACAAGCATAACTATAGCGGAAATGAAAATTGTAATAGCGGCACCAATCCCCTGATACTGATTTTCTATGGTCAATTTATATATATAAGAAATTAATAAATCTGAAGAACCTGCTAAATTCCCATATTTACTAGGTTCAAATGGACCTCCCCCATTAAATAAATATATAATGGAAAAATTATTAAAGTTAAATACATATTGCCCTATAAGTAATGGTGCAGTTTGATTTAGTACCATAGGAATTGTAATTCTCTTTAATTTCTGCCAAATACTTGCCCCATCCATTCCTGCTGCCTCATATAAATCTTCTGGTATGGCCTGCAATACCCCCGTGGCTAATAAAAATACATAGGAACTGCCAAGCCATCCTTGTAATAATATTAAGGCTATTCTAGTTTGTCTGGCATTGGTTTTTACACTTAAACTGGTTCCAAAGATCTTATATATCAACTGAGATATGGCACCATTGGGAGACAACATTATGCTAAAAAACATTATGGTAATAAAAGCTGGTACTGCCCAAGGCAGTAGATATACAGTTCTAAATATATTTTTTCCTCGTATTCGCTCTTGATTTACTAATAATGCTAAAACAAAACCTATTAATATGGCCAAAGTAGTGGCTAATAGAGTCCAAATTAAGGTCCATACTAGACTTAGCCAGAAAACAGAGCCAGCCAAACCTTCCCCTAAAAATATCAATTTATAATTTTTAAATCCTATCCAATTAAATTTAGACTGATGTTTTGGATCCATATTAGTAAAGGATAGTAATACAGTAGTCATTACTGGCAATAATACCATAAAAACTATTAATATAAAAGCTGGTATTGTAGAAACATAAGGAAAGCCTTCCCCGCCAATAGAACTCTTTATTTGAAACCAAGTCTTTGGTCGGCGTCCTTTTATAATATTTTTTTCTACCTTTAATACATCTTTAAAGGAAATATATAATAATAATAAAGATATTAATATTAAAAATATAGATAATATGCCCTCTATCATAAATATTAGGGATTTATCCACCCTTCGTCCACCTTCTGCTAATGTAATTAGCCCTCTTATCCCCTGCCCCTGATAATTCCCATAGCCTAAAGCATAGGGAATACTTATAAAATAGATAAATAAACTGGCTAATAGAAATAATGCTCCCTTTTCATATTGCCCATTTAGTATTTGCCCAAGACCTGGAAATGGAAAAGTTAAATAGGCTATTATAGGCTTACTTTTTTTAACTTTTATAGGTGTATTAGCTTGAATATCCCCTATATTTGAATTTAAAATTTTTAAATTTTCCTTAGTGTTTCTTTTGATTTCATATTTCTTATTACTTACAAACTCTTTATTAGCTTTTAGTTTTAAATCAAAGCTTTTTACTTTTATATTTTCTTTATATTTTAGT
>DAIMNI010000039.1:17480-20748 GCA_036720245.1 Tissierellia bacterium
GCTGGATGTTCTGATTTATGATACTACCCTGCGCGATGGAGCGCAGGGAGCTTTTATATTTTCTTTATATTTTAGTTTTAGTGCTTTTTTTCCATTTTTTTCTGCCTTTTTAGAAATCAAACCATCTTTTCGCTTTTCTTTTAACTTCTTTTTTTCTGCCTTAAGCTTTTCTTTTTGGTCAATCTTATATTCTTTTATTTCTAATTTAATTTTCTTTTCTTCTTCTGAATCTATATTTTTTCTTTCCTCTAAGGCCTTCTCTATAGCTAAGTTCTCTGTTTCTATATAATCAATTATTTTAGGCAAATCTTCTAAAATTAATTTATTTTTTTCGTATTCCAGTTTCGAATCATAGTCTAGGTCTTTAGTTTTGCCATGGAGTTTTACTTTTTCTTCGGATTTTAACAATTGCTTTTTAAGTCTTTCGACTTTGCTCAAATCATTTCCCTCCCTTTTTCAATTGAAGAAAGGTGGCAAACAAAACGTCCCTTTGCCACCTCTTTGTCAATTAATTAAAAGTTGCCCATCATGGAGTCAAAGGATGCTTTTACTTCTTTATATGCGTCTTCTACAGTAGCTGGTTTAGTATTTGGCCAGGATAGTATAGAGTTTTTCCAAATATCCCATACTGAACCCCATTCTAAGAATAATGGTCTTGCTGGTGCATCTTCATAGGATTTAATAACTGCATCAATTACTTTTTTATCTGTTTCAGATAAATCTGATGCTGCATAAGTTGAAGCTGGAACATTTTCTAAAATTTTTCCAGTAGCCTTAAAGAAATCTACTGCATATTCTGGATTTACAACTTCTTCTATAAATTTTTGTGCCAAAAGCATTTTTTCTTCATTATCTTCATTCCTAGAGTTCACTGCTAAACCCCATCCACCTTTCCAGTGTGCTAGTGGTTTGCCATTTATTGTTACTTTATCAATTGGCAATATTTCTAAATCCTCTCCATTATTAGCTAAATTAGATAAACTTCCTGTAGACCAAGGCCCTTCAAGTCTTAAGGATGTATTTCCTCCAGTTGCATAGGCTTCGTCCATATAACCCCAAGCTGCATCGCTGTCCCATAGGGAAGTTTTTAATTCATCATGAGCTTTCCAATAATTGAATAATGCTGTAAATAATTCTTGTTTTTCACTTGGCAATTCTTCAAAATCTAAAGTTAAATCGGAGAATAATTCACCATCATCTGTTTTACCTAATAATTCTATATCAGCTGAATTGGTCATAGCTACCCCAAACCAAGCGTCAAAAGCTGGTATTAACATATCTTCTGCTTCTAATTCTGTAAATTCAATATCATTTGATAAATCTATATTATGTGCTTCTGCATTAGATTTATTGGCAAATATAATTAGAGTTTCAATATTCATAGGGAATGCCAAATAATCTCCTTCAACATTAAAGTTTCCACCTAAACCTTCATCATAATTGTCAAATCCACCTACATTTTTAGCCATAGTCTTAGCATCAATGCCTGTCAAAGCTTCGTTTTGTGATAAACCATAAATTCTATCTGCTGGTATTGCAAATACATCTGCTACGTCTTTATTTGTAATATCTGTAGAATCTAATACATCTAAATGGTCAAAAGATGGTACCTTAATAAATTCGATATTTGCATCAGGATATACTTCTAAAACTCTAGCCTTTGCAGCCTCATAATGAGGTACCCAATCTTCCTCTACCTGTACAGTAATAGTTTCTGTAATTTTTATATCATCAGTAACTTCGGGTTTGTCATCAACTGTGGCAGGTTCCTTTTTACCACAGCCCACTATAGACATAGATAGTGTTAAGATTAATAAAAAAGTGATAAATTTTTTCATTTTATTCCCTCCTATTTTTTAAATATCCCAAATCTCACTAGCATACTCTTTAACTGTTCTGTCAGAACTAAATCCTCCTGCATTAGCTAAGTTCATCCAACACATTTGGGCCCATTTCATTTTATCTTTGTAGAGAATATCTACTTTTTTCTGGGTTTCTCTATAGCTATTAAAATCTTTTAATAAATAGTATTCATCAGCTCTATACCAAGATGCCCCTTTTAACAGAGAGTCGTAAATTTCCCTAAACATATAAGTACCACCATCATCAAAAGTACCATCTATCAAAGTATCTACTACCCTTTTTAATCCCTCTACTTCCTTATAGTATTTCATTGGATCATAGTCTTTCTGAATTTTTTCAATATCTTCTATAGTCATACCAAAGATAAAATTATTTTCTAGCCCTGCTGCCTCCACTATTTCAATATTAGCCCCATCTAATGTGCCAATAGTGGGAGTACCATTTAACATAAACTTCATATTACCTGTACCAGAGGCCTCCTTTCCCGCAGTAGAAATTTGTTCTGAAATATCTGCTGCTACAAATAACTTTTCTCCATAACTTACTCCATAATTAGTTGCAAATACTATTTTAATTTTGCCATCAATACTTTTGTCATTGTTGATTAGCTCTTTAATTTCATTTATATATTTTATTACCCCCTTTGCTCTAAAATACCCTGGTGCTGCTTTCCCTCCAAATATAAAAGTCCTTTCTATATCCATATTCGGATTTTTCTTTAATCTAAAATATAAATCTAATATATGAAAGGCATTTAATAATTGCCTTTTATATTCATGAAACCTTTTAATCTGGATATCATATATGGAATCTATATTTATTTTTATATTTTCCTTATCCCAAATATAATTTGCCAATTCTACCTTTTTTCTGTCTTTAATCTTTAAAAATTCCTGTAAAACCTTTTCATTATCTTTGTATCTTTCTAATTTTTTTAATTCCTCTAAGTTTATAATCCAATTATCTGAATCTAATAATTCGGTAATAAAGTCTGCCAGTTCTGGATTAGCCTTAAGTAGCCATCGTCTTTGGGTAACACCATTGGTTTTATTGTTAAACTTTTCAGGATATAATCTATACCAATTATTTAATTTCCTTTTAACTAAAATATCTGAATGGATTTTAGCTACCCCATTGGTAGAATGACTGCCATAAATAGATAAATAAGCAGAATTTATATTATTATTTTTAATTATTCTATAGTCCTCAATTTCTTCTTTATCAATTCCCTTATCTTCAATTTCTAAAATCAATCTTTTATCTATTTCTTTAACTATTTCATATACCTCTTCTGCCACTAATTTATAAATTTCAATAGGCCACTGTTCTAAAGCCTCTCTCATTATGGTAACTTAATTGCAAAACTAAAATAGACCCCTTTTTGCATTGCAGTCTAATTTAGTTT
>DAIMNI010000040.1:0-20747 GCA_036720245.1 Tissierellia bacterium
TTGCCTCTACTGATACTCCAAATTGTTGACTTAATTTATACAATGTGTCCCCTGGTCTTATGGTATAATAAAATCCATTTGGGCATGGTGGTACTGGTGGTACTTCCTGTGGTATACATATTACCTGACCTATTTGTAAATTATTTGGATCTATTCCTGGATTGGCTCGAATAATTGCCTCTACTGATACTCCAAATTGTTGACTTAATTTATACAATGTGTCCCCTGGCCTTATGGTGTATAAAAATCCATTAGGACATGGTGGTACTGGTGGTGCCGCCTGTGGTATACATATCACCTGACCCATTTGTAAATTATTTGGATCTATTCCTGGATTTGCACGGATAATTGCCTCCACTGATACTCCAAATTGTTGACTTAATTTAAATAATGTGTCCCCTGATCTTATGGTGTATAAAAATCCATTTGGGCATGGTGGTACTGGTGGTGCTGCCTGTGGTATACATATTACCTGACCTATTTGTAAATTATTTGGATCTATTCCTGGATTAATGGCCATAATAGCTGCTACTGTGGTATTAAATCTTTTTGCCAATTGAAATAAAGTATCCCCTGCTTTAATAGTATATGCAAAACTTCCTTGAGGACATTCTGGAGGACAGTTTTTCCCGATTTCATAATTTTCCTTCATATTAATCACCTTTCTTTTATAATATTCTGCACTATATAGTATGCAATTAGGTGATTATATGTTAAAGTTATTTAAAAATAAGGAAATACTGAAACAAAAACAGGGGCAAAAAAACATTGACCCCTGTCTAAATATCTAAAAACTTGGCACACAGATTATTTGTCCTACTTGTAAATTATCTGGATTTACCCCTGGATTTGCCCTAATCAATGCGTCTATAGATACGCCAAATTGTCTGCTAATTCCAAAATAAGTGTCCCCTGGCCTTATAGAATAATAAAATCCATTAGGGCATGCTGGTATTGGTGGCGTTGGTGTTATAGCCCTTGGTATACAAATAGTTTGACCTATTTGTAAATTATTTGGATTTATACCTGGATTTGCCCTCATTATTGCCTCTACAGATACCCCAAATTGTTGACTAAGGAGAAACAAAGTATCTCCTGCCCTTATAGTATAATAAAAACCATTTGTACATGGAGGCAGTGTTGGCACTGATGGTGTTGGTGGTGTTGGCACTCCTACTGCACTTGGTATGCAAATCATTTGGCCAATTTGTAAATTATTCGGATTTATACCCGGATTAATCCTCATAATAGCTTCTACAGTAGTATTATATCTTTGAGCTAACAAAAATAAAGTATCTCCAGATTTTATAGTATAAGAAAAGCTACCTGATGGACATGTTTGCATAATATTTTGCTTTCTGCTCACATTTATCACCTTCTTTTTATATTTTTGCAATATATAATATGCATAATATGTATAAAGGTGAATATATGTTAAAGAAAGTTATTTTACTGCATTTTCTAATATATAAACTTCTCCACTATCTCCATCTAATCTTGTATTTATTCCAAGGGGTAATGTGATTATAGGGTCGCAGTGGCCAGATTGAAGATTGTATATGCTTGGTTTATTTAAGGGTTTTATATAATCTTCTATTAGTTCTTCTAAATTTAAGCTATCTTCATAATGGCCTTTAGGCTCACAATCCCTAAAATCCCCTAGTATTATGCCTGCTGCATCTTTTAATTTCCCCGATAATCGTAATTGGTTTAACATTCTATCTATACTATAGGGTTCTTCGCCTACTTCTTCTATAAATAAAATTTTCCTCTTTGTATCTATTTCATATTGGGTTCCTATGGTATCTGCTATTAAAGATAGATTCCCTCCTATTATAGTTCCTTCTACTACACCAGTATTAATTTTTATTATTTCTTCCCCTGGTGGATTTTCTATTAGGCCAATTTCCCTATTATTCATTATGGATTTATATAAACTTTCCTTAGAAAACTCATGGAAATTACCAATTATATCTGAGGACACCATAGGCCCATGGAAAGTGACTAATTTACATATTTGATTAAATGCTATATGTAGTGCTGTAATATCACTATATCCTATAAATACCTTTGGATTATCTTTTATAATATTATAGTCTATTAAATCTAAAATTCTAGGAGTACCATAGCCTCCCCTAAGGCAAATAATGCCATCTACTTCTGGATCCTTAAACATTTCATTTATATCCTTTGCCCGAATTTCATCTTTTCCAGATAAATATCCATATCTTTGATAAATACTTTCTCCTAGCTTTACTTTAAACCCCATTTTCTCAACAGTTTCTATGGATTTTTCAATCTTTTCTTTCGAAGTAAAACTAGCAGGTGCTACTAAGCCTAGAGTATCCCCAAATTCTAATTCCTTTGGCTTAATCAATTTTATTCCCCCTTAAATAACTTACATTTTGGGGGACTGTCCCCCAAAATGTAAGTTATTTTATATTGTATTTATTTAATCTTTCATAGAAAGTGGTCTTACTAATCTCCAAAGACTCCCAAGCTTTTTTCTTGTCTCCATTAGATAATAATAATGCCTCTTCTATAAATCTTTTTTCCTGTTTTTCTATAGCCTCTTTTAATGGCATAATAGCTTTATCTTTTGTTTCAAATTCTCCTACTTTTAGACTTATATGTTTAGATAAAATAATATTTCCTTCGGCTAAATTTACTGCTCGTTCTAATATATTTTCCAATTCTCTTACATTTCCTGGCCAATGGTATTTTAATATTAAATTAACAGCTTCTCCAGAAATTCTCTTGTTTTCACAGTCTATTTCGCGGCATATTTTAGGAAGTAATAGTTCTACTAATGGAATAATATCCTGCTTTCTATCTCTTAAAGGGGGTATCCAAATAGGAAATACATTTATTCTATAGTATAAATCCTCCCTAAATCTGCCTTTATGCATTTCTCCTTCTAAGTTTTTATTAGTGGCAGATATAATTCGAATATCTACTGTGATTTTTTCAGTGCCACCTATTTTATAAAAGGATTTTTCCTGTATGACTTCTAATAGTTTAATCTGTAAACTAGGGGATATATCTCCTATTTCATCTAAAAATATAGTCCCTCCATTGGCTATTTCAAAAAAGCCCTTTTTCCCTTCTCTTCTAGCACCAGTAAATGCCCCTCTTTCATAGCCAAATAATTCGCTTTCTAATAGTGTTTCAGGTATGGCACCACAATTTACATGGATAAAAGGCTCATCCTTTAATTTGCTATTTTGATGTATAGATTTGGCAAGAAGACTTTTCCCTGTACCACTTTCCCCTAAAATCAATACATTGGAATTGGTTTTAGCAGATTTTAAAGCCAGTCTTTTTACCTGTTCTATTTCTTTGCTATTTCCAACAAATTTGGGAAAGGCTCTGTTTAATGCTTCTTCTTCCAATAATTGATTTTCTGCCATTTCTAATTTTCTAATAGCATTATCTCTTTCGGCTATAATCTTTTTAATCTGGGAAATATCTTCTACTTTTAATGCGGCCCCTAGTCTTTCACCATTATTTTCTACTGGTAAAAGTGTACATACAGTAGGAATTCCATTTATTTGTTCATATTTATCTTTATATACTATATCTTCTCCCTGAGCTACTTCATAAAATTCTTCAATTATAGAATCAGATTTATGAATTTCAAAAATATCTTCTCCTATTACATCTAAGTCTTCCCGATATTCCCCTTTGCCTCTAAATTCGCCACCTTTTAATAGTTCATTAATACTTTCCTTGCGGACAGTATAGCCTGGGGCTTGATAAAATTTTAAATCCCCATTATATCTATCTATAATCACTATATGCCCCATGGAATTTATATAATTCATTGTATATTCTTCATCTTCTACTTTAATAGATATAAATTTATCAATAAAGTTTATATTAACGTTTATAGCTATATCTAAAAAATTAGTATTTAATTCTAAAACTTCCTCACCATGTCCTTTTTTCAAAAGCTTATATATGGGCTGGGTTTTTTTACTATTGTACAATCCAATGGCTATTATAGAATCTCCCTGTTTAATTTTATTGTCTTCAATCCCTAATATTTTTAGGGAGTTAGAATCTAATTTCCCATCATCTTCTCCTATAATATTGTCCCCAATAATTACTATATCCCCATTTTCTAATTTGCCCTTTTTATGGCTAACTTCAGCTTTAGGTATTATACCAAAAATTTCTTTTGCTTTTTCATTATAAATCTGTACCTTGCCTTTTTTATCTATTACTATAAAACCCTCAAACATCATATCCGTAAACATCTTAGCATAGTCTCTAGAATTAAACTCCATTGTATCTCACCCTTAAGATATATTCTTACCTTAATTATATCATTATAAAGGGTCTAATCACAATGCTATTAAAATTTATATTTCGTTTCTTAAAATATCACTGTAGCTTTCTCTTTTTACTATTACTCTTTCTTTTCCATTCTTTATCATGATTACCGCAGGCTTTGGAAGCTTATTGTAATTGCTCGCCATAGAGTAATTGTAGGCGCCTGTTGAAAATACTGCTAGCATATCCCCTGTTTCTATTTTAGGCGTTTTAAAATCCCAAATTAAAATATCTCCAGATTCACAACATTTCCCAGCTATGGTTACTATCTCTGTAGCCTTTTCATTTATTTTGTTTATTATTGTACCTTCGTATTTAGCCTGGTACAAACTAGGTCTAGGATTATCTGGCATTCCACCATCCACAGAAACATAAGTCCTAATGCTTGGGATTTCCTTAATGGCACCTATGGTATAAACTGTAATTCCTGATTCTCCTACAATCCATCTTCCTGGTTCAATCATAATTAAAGGCCTTTCTAAATTGTCTCTTTCACATCGCTTATCTATTTCCTCCATAATAGGATCTATAAAATATTTAAGTGGTTTTCTCTCTTCTTCCTTAGTATAATAAATTCCATAGCCTCCACCAGTATTTAATTCCTTAGTTATAAATCCATATTTATCTTTAACTTTTTTCATTAAATCTATTATTATATCGATTCCCTCTAAATGACTTTCTGGGCTCAATAATTGAGAACCTATGTGGAAATGAAATCCCATTAATTCTATGTGTTCTGAATTAAGTGCCTTTTCCATTGCCTGATTTATAGTTTCCTCATTTAATGGTATGCCGAATTTAGAGTCCACCTGTCCAGTTTGAATATATTTATGGGTTTTACTATTTATACCAGGGCTTATTCTAAAAAGTACTTTTACTTTTTTATTTTGTTCACTTGCTATAGCCTCGATTAAATCTATTTCTCCCAAATGATCTACTATAATCCTTCCCACATTGTTTTTGATTGCCATTTCCAATTCTTCCATAGATTTATTATTGCCATGAAATATTATATTCTCCATGGGAAAGTCTATAGACATGGCAGTAAATAATTCTCCTCCAGATACTACATCCATACCTATGCCTTCATCTTTAACAATCCTTGCCATTTCTTTAGTTGAAAAGGCCTTACTGGCATAAAAAGCCTTAGTATTGGGATATTTTTTTAAAAAATCTTCTTTAATTTGTTTAATTCTATCTCTAATACAGTCCTCAGACATAATATATAGAGGAGTGCCATATTTCTTAGCTAATTCTACTGTATCCATTCCTGCAAATATATAATTTTCCATTCTTTCCATCTCCCTTATAAATTCAAAATCCTTCACTCATTGTTCAGGATAGCAGTTATATATAAATCATGCAAAAAATATGCCAAATAGAATAGTAGTCTATTCTATTTGGCATATTAGAATTTTATATATTGTTTTCCCATTATTAGAACTGCATTCCTGTTTTTCGGAAAGCATTATAAACTTTTAATCTAAATTTTCAAGGCTTTCCCTATCTAATATAAGAATTTTCCTATGGCCTATTAATTTAATCCATCCCATATCCTGAAAATAAGATAATTTCCTACTTAAAGTTTCTTGACTCATACCTATATGGGAGGCTAAATCCCCCTTACTTATTTTAAGCAAAATTTCCCCATTTTCATTGGCCAAATCCAATAGGGTTTCTGCAATTCTAGTTTCTACATCGTGAATTCCCAAATGCTCTATTAAGTTTTCTGCTTTACCTAATCTAGAGCTTAATTCTTCTAATACCTTTAGGGCAATGCTAGGGTATTTGCCCATTAAATCCTTTAGCTTTTCCCCATTTATTACGCATACTGTAGTATCTTCTAAAGTCTCCGCATTGTCTATTAAATTTTCGTGGACAAATAGGGATAATTCCCCCATAAACTCTCCAGGCTCTAGAACCCTAATTACTTGCTCTTTACCAGATTCTGAAAATCTAGTGATTTTTACTTTTCCCTTATGGATTACAAATAGGCTTTCTCCCCTATCCCCTGCCATATATATCATTTCACCTTTTTTGTATTGTCTACTATTTGTAATTCCTGCCACTTCTAGCATTTCATCATAATTTAAACTGCTAAAAATAGGAACTATCTCGATACAAGTTTTACCTCTTTCCTTAGAATTACAGCTACATTCCATAATCCGCCTCCTAAAAAGGCCTTATAATACTGTCCTAGATCCTTCGCTACATCTGCTTATTCAATGGGTGTGCAGAGCCTTTGCTCAGGATGACAGGGCTTATTTTTCCCTATATCCTAAAAGTCTTACTGCATTTACTATAACTAATAATACTGATAGTTCGTGTATTAGCATACCGGAAGATAAAAATACTACTTTTCCTAAAACTCCTGCAATAAGTCCTGCTGCCACTATTATGGCAAAGTATATATTTTGTTTCATATTTCTAACTGTAGCACGACTTAAACCAATGGCATAGGATAGCTTTTTTATTTCATTAGACATTAATACCACATCTGCAGTTTCCATAGCTACATCTGCTCCTGCTCCACCTATGGCAATTCCTAAATCTGCTGAGGCTAGGGCTGGTGCATCATTTACCCCATCTCCTACCATGGCAGTATGGCCAAGTTCTTCCTGTAGTTCTTTTAATTTTTGCACTTTCTCCTCTGGAAGCAATTCAGCATAATAATGGTCAATTCCAAGTTCTTTAGATATGGCAGCTGCTGCCCTTTGATTATCTCCTGTTAGCATTACTATTTTTTTAATGCCTTGATGCTTTAAATTTATAATTAATTCTTTAGCATCTTCTCTTATAGTATCTGCTATGGATATGGCTCCTAGCATCTTTTCTAAATCTGAGACAAATATTACAGTTTGGCCTTGTTCTTCTTCATTTCTCACATATTCCTCTTCCATTTCATCTATTATTATATCATTTTCGATTAGTAGTTTTCTATTGCCTATTAAATAATATTTATCCTTAAATTTAAACTTTAAACCTTGACCTGTAATTATTTCAGATTCTTCAGGTACTTCATTAACAGTTCCAAATCGTTTTTCTGCCTCTAGGATGATTGCCCTAGCTAAGGGATGTTCAGAATAGGACTCTCCAATAGCTGTTAGCTTTAACAATTCATCTTCATCTATTTCAAAAGCTTTAACTTTAGTTACTTTAGGTTTACCTTCAGTTAAAGTACCTGTTTTATCAAAGGCTAGGACTTTTACTTTTCCCATTCCTTCCATTATCTCTCCACCTTTAATTAAAACTCCATGCTTTGCTCCATTTCCAATTCCAGCAACTATGGATACAGGTGTGGATATTACTAAGGCACCAGGACAAGCAATCACTAATAATGTAAGGGATGATACCAAATCTTTAGTAAATAAATACAATATAACTGCCAGTATAATAATTGTAGGTGTATAATATCTAGAGAAGGTTTCTAAAAATTTCTGTGTCTTAGCTTTTTTATCCTGAGCTTCCTCTACCATTTGAAGTATTCTAGAAAAGGTAGTATCTTCTCCAACTTTATCTGCATTAACTTTAATATAACCTGATTCTATTATAGCGCCAGAAAAAACATTATCTCCAATTTCTTTATCCACTGGTATGGACTCTCCTGTAATGGCAGCTTGATTTACATAGGCATTCCCTTCTATAACAGTACCATCTACAGAAATTTTTTCTCCTGGTTTAACTATTACTATATCTCCTTTAATTACTTCATCTGGTGAAATTTCTATTTCTTCCCCATCTCTAATAACCCTAGATATATCTGGTGCTAAATCTAATAGAGCTTTAATAGAAGAACGGGTTTTTTCTATGGTTTTAGCTTCTAAATATTCTCCTAACATAAATAAAAAAGTTACAGCTGCTGCCTCCCAATATTCCCCTATAAATAATGCACCCGTTACAGCTAATGTAACTAGGGCATCTATTCCCACAATTTTATATCTTAAAGCTGAAAAAGCATTTTTAGCTATGGGGAGGCCTGATACAAATGCAGCCAAAATCATAAATATATTGGCTATTTCCATGGCTACATTTGTATTTTTTAAAATAAAAGATATTATAATAAGTATTCCCGATAGGGCTACTCTTTGCCCTTTACTTATTCTCATATAATCTCCCCCCTTTAATTATTTTTCTCCTAATACACTATATCCTAGTCTTTCTAAAATCAATTTAATATCCTCATTTTCAACTATATTTTCATCAAAAGTAACTTTTACTTTACTAGAATTAAATAGTACTTCATATTTTTCTACACCTTTAGTTTTCTTTAGAGCACCTTCTATTTTCATAGTACAAGATGGACATGTAAAAGTGCTTAATTGATAAGTTTTATTTGTCATTTTTATTCCTCCTTAAATTTATTATTTCTATTCTGTATCTTTATTATAAGAGATATAATATTAATATACTTTGACCTAGATCAAAAAATAAAAAAAGACCATATACCTAATTGGAATATGGCCCTAATCCTATAAACTTTTTTTGTATTCCTTTACTTCTGATTTAGATGCATATATAAAATGATTTGGTCTTATCTCTACTAATTCTGGTTTTTCTTTGCTATAATCGTGGATCTTTGGATTATAGTATATTCTCTTCCTATGTCTTTCATAATTTGGATCTGGTAATGGTATTGCAGATAATAAGGATTTTGTATAGGGATGAATTGGATAATTGTATAATTCATCTGATCCCGCCATTTCTACTAATTCACCATTATACATTACTCCTATATTATCTGAAAAATACTTAACTACTGATAAATCATGGGCTATAAATAATACTGTTAGACCTAATTGATCTTTTAACTTATTTAATAAATTTAAAACCTGTGCCTGTATACTTACGTCTAAGGCAGAAATAGGTTCATCCGCAATTACTAAATCTGGATTTGTAATTAAAGCCCTAGCAATGCCAATTCTTTGTCTTTGTCCACCAGAAAACTCGTGGGGATAGCGATTAGCATGTTCACTAGTTAAACCTACAGTTTCTAATATATCATATATTAATTTCATCATATGCTCTTCATTATCACATAATTTATTAATCTTTAAACCTTCTCCTATAATCTCTTTTACCGTCATTCTTGGATTCAAAGATGCTATAGGGTCTTGGAATATCATTTGTATACCACGAGTTACTTCCTTTTTTTCTTCTTTTGTAAGTTTCCCCGAAATAAGTTTTCCATTAAAATAAACTTCTCCACCAGTAGGTTCATATAATCTAATTATGGTTCTGCCTGTGGTAGTTTTTCCACATCCAGATTCTCCTACAAGGCCAAAAGTTTCCCCTTTATATATAGTAAAGGATACATCATCCACGGCCTTTACCACTGTTCTGTTTTTGCCACGGCCAGAAACAAAATGTTGTTGTAAATTTTTAACCTCTAAAACTGGTTGTTTACTCATGATCTACCACCTGCCTTTCCTCTTGGCTTTTCATTCTCTTTTGCAATGCCTTAGGAATTTCCACCTTTGGAGCATCTGGATGCAATAACCATGTAGCTGCATAATGAGTATCTGATATTTTAAACATAGGTGGTTGCCTTTCAAAATCTACTTTCATAGCATATCTATTTCTCGTTGCAAAAGCATCTCCCTTTGGCGGATATAACATATTAGGTGGTGTCCCTGGTATTACAAGTAATTCGTCTGAAGCATCTGTATCCAAGTCTGGCATAGATGCAAGCAATGCCCAAGTATAAGGATGTCTAGGGCTATAAAATATTTCATCTACAGTACCTGTTTCTACAATTTTCCCTGCATACATAACTGCCACCCTATCTGCCACATTTGCTACAACTCCCAAATCGTGAGTAATAAATATTACAGAAATATTCCTTTCTGCTTGTATCTTTTTAATTAAATCTAGTATTTGTGATTGAATGGTAACATCTAATGCTGTAGTTGGTTCATCACAAATTAATATATCTGGATCACAAGCCAAAGCTATAGCAATTACTATTCTCTGTCTCATACCTCCTGAAAATTGAAAAGGATATTGATTATATCTTTTTTCAGGTTCTGGAATTCCTACAGCATCCATTAAATCTATGGCTTTCTTTTTGGCTTTTTCTTTTGAAATATTGTCTTTCACAAGCATAGCCTCTGTAATTTGTTTTCCAATTTTCATTACAGGGTCTAATGAAGACATAGGGTCTTGAAATATCATAGATATTTCAGAACCTCTAATTTTATTAAACTGTTTATCTTTAAATTTAGTTAAATCTTTGCCATTATATAAAATTTCACCTTTTTCAATATTTGCATTTTTAGAAAGTATCCCCATTATAGCTTTATTGGTTACAGATTTCCCTGAACCAGATTCCCCAACTATAGCCAAAGTTTCACCTTTGTACAAGTCGAAATTAACACCTCTAACTGCATGGACTTTTCCAGAAAAGGTGTTAAAAGTTATATATAAATCTTTTATTTGAAGTACTTTTTCTTGATTTTTCATAACTTAAACCTCCTCCTATTCTTGTCCTCTTAATGTTGGGTCAAAGGCATCTCTTAAACCATTTCCAAATAAATTAAAGGATAACATTAACACAGATATGATTATGGCAGGAAATAGTGTTAAATGTGGGTATTCTAATAATACCTTTTGTCCCTCTGACAATAGCACTCCAATAGATGGCTCTGGTGCACCAATTCCTAAACCTAAATAGGATAAGAAGGATTCTGTAAATATAGCACCAGGTATTGCTAAAGTTGCCTGAGTAATAATAGGTCCTATGGCATTAGGTAATATATGTCTAAAAATTAAGGTTCTATCCTTTGCTCCCATAGTTCTAGAAGCCAATACATATTCTTGACCTTTAAATTTATAAAATTGTGCCCTAATCATTCTACTCATACCAATCCAACCTGTTAAAATCATGGATAGTATAAATGGAACTATACCCGAGCCTATATACATTACAAATAAAATTATAAGAACTAAACTAGGAATTCCCCCTATTATTTCTGTAATTCTTTGCATTATCATATCTACCCATCCACCATAATATCCTGAGATGGAACCATAAACTACTCCTATAACCATATTAATTAAAACAGCAAGAATTCCTATGGCTAAAGATACTCTAGCACCTCTCCAAAGTCTAGTCCACATATCTCTACCTATGGAATCAGTACCTAACCAAAAATATACATCCTCCGCACCTTTTAATTTGTACATATTTACTTGGGCTTTTACCATGGGAACTTTTACCCCATTGTATTCTTTATCATACTCTTCTACTATTTTTACTACTGTACCTTTATATTTTCCTTCTAGATTTTCCTTCCTTATTTCCATTACCTTAGTTCCATCAAAAATACCTATTTTTTCTAAGCCCTTTACTCTTGGTGGAAGTAATGCCCATTCAACATGTTGCTGTTTATAGGTATATTCATTCATAGCAGGCCCAAAAATTGCCATGAAAACTATAAATATAATAACCCAAGCTGCAACAATTGAGGCTTTATTTTTTCTAAAACGAAGCATAGCATCTTTAAAGAAGCCTATGGCCTCACCTTGAAATTTTTCGTCTTTAATATTTTCTTCTAATTGGACAAATTCAAAATCCTCTTTGTTTAATTTTATATTATTTAAATCGTCCATTATTTTTTACCTCCTACACGAATTCTAGGATCTATAATTCCATAGGATAAATCCACTACCAATATACTAACTAATCCTATTAAGGAGTAGAAAAATAGCGTAGCAATAGTTAATGGGTGGTCTAGTGCATTAATTGAAGTGACAGATAATTGCCCTAATCCTGGTATACCAAAAATATTTTCTATAACCATAGCTCCTCCTAATATACCAAAAAACATCGGTATAATGATGTTTGCAAGTGGTATAAATGAATTACGAATAGCATGTTTTAGAGTAGCTTGTACCTGAGATAAACCTTTTGTTTTAGCTAATAACATATATTCTGAATTAAGTGCCTCACAAAGTTCTGAACGCATATACCTAGTAATTGTAGCAATTCCACCAAATGATAGTGCTAAAATTGGTAAAATCATAGACTTAAACTTTGTCAAAGTAAGAGTAGACTCCGGAGACAACAATATAGGTGCTAAGCCCCATTTAAATGCTACAAAATACTGTAGTAATGACGCAAAAACAAAGGACGGTACTGAAATGAAAAGAATAACCATAATAGAAATTATATGATCTACCATGGTGTTTTTCTTTAATGCTGCTATAATTCCTAGTGTTATTCCAACTGGTATAGTGAATATTAGCGAGAAAATATTTACTTGTAATGTTACAGGTAATTTTGTTTTTATAATATCAAATACTGGTACCCTAGGTTGAACTTTAATAGATGTCCCAAAATCAAAGGATAGAAAATCTTTTAAAAAGTATCCATATTGTACTGGCAATGGGTCATTTAAATGGTATTTATCTTCTATAGCCAGTTTAACATCTTCAGGTAGCATTGGGTCATCTACAATACTTCCAGGCATAGAATGTATTATAAAGAAAGATATGCTAATTATTAAAAACAATGTAATAGCCATTGCAATTAATCTTTGTGCAATATATCTAGCCATAATCCATTTGCTCCTCTCAAATAAATTTCCTTTATAGATTATATTTAGAATAATATGCCTATTTTGTCAGTCCAGAACGTAGTCAAAGGATCTTTTAGTAGTATAAAACAAGATCCTTCGCTACATCTGCCTATTCAATGGATGTGCAGAGCCTACGCTCAGGATGACAATTCCTTTTGTAACATTTAGGATGACAATTCTAAAATTAAATTTCTATATTTCAAATCAATTAATCAACTATATCTGCTTGTAATTCTGCAAATCCTAATCCTGGTATGAATTTACCATTTGTTATAAGTTTAATTCTATCTGCAAATACTTGAGCATTATTATTTTGGAAGATTGGCACTTGTGGTACATAATCTATTAACATTTCTTCCATTTTAGCTAATGCTTCTATTCTTCCCTTAGGATCTAATAGTAAATCCCCTCTAGTTGTTCTTTCATATAATTTATCAAACTCTTCATTTGCAAATCTATGAGATTTATTTGGGAAATCTGTAGTCCATACAAACATACTACCCCATGGATTAAATGCATCTTGTGTATAAGCTCCTATACCCATATCAAAGTTACCATCCCTATATGCATCATAAGCTGCTTGTGGTGGCATAGCTCTTAATTTAATATCTAATTTATCTGAACCAAATAGTCCTTCATATTCTTCTTCAGCTACTTCAGTCATTCTCTTCATAGTTTCTTGAGCTTCAAAGTATATAATTTCTATTTCAATTTTCTTATTTCCATTAGCTTCATAAGCTTTTTCAAAATATTCTTTTGCTAATTCTGGATCAAATCCACTGCCTTCTGGTCTTATAGCTTTTGCTTCTTCTGTATCACAATATTTTGTTCCGTTTTCATAATCTACCATAGGTATAGAAGATATATAATATGGTGTGGATTCATATACCTTAAATACACCTTTAGTAATCTTATCCCTATCTATACCATAAAATAGTGCTTTTCTTAAATCATTATTTTGAAGTATAGGATTTTTTTCAGAAGTACTATTTACAAAGAAACCCCATACAGTATTTCTTTCTTGGAATACTACTCTTGGATCTTCTTGATATTTATCATATTCACTACCACTTACTGTAGCTGTATCTAATTCGCCATTTTCAAATAATTGTAATCTTGTAGCGGATTCAGTTATAACTCTGCTTTCTATTCTATCTGGTTTATAAATATCCCCTAGTATAGCATCTTCGTTCTTTTCAAATACTCTGTTTTGGTCTCTTATCCATTCTGTAAGTTTATAAGTACCACAGGATGGAACCTTTTCTAATGTAGTTGCATAATCTGTTTCAGTTCTATCTTCATTCATTCCAGCTTCATATAATTCCTTGTGTACAGGAGATGTAGCTCCACCACCTGCAAAAGTAGTTAAAACATCTATTTCAGGCATTTCAGTGTCTAAAGTAATTTCTAATGTTTTTTCGTCTAGAGCTTTAATTCCTACTTCTTCCCATTCTACTTCGCCCTTAAAATATTCTTCTGCATTAACTACTGGAACACTATCCCATAGTATAAAAGCATTTCTATTTGCTAAATTATGATCCAATAACATTTTATAAGAATATTCATAGTCTTCAGCTGTAATTGGTGTACCATCAGTCCATTTTAAACCATCTTTTAATGTAAATGTCCACACTTTATTGTCTTCAGTTTCTGGTAATGCTTCTGCATGATTTGGAATAAATTCTGCTTTCTCTTCATCTGGATTATAAACTAATTCTAATAATCCTCCATAGATATAGCTTATTAATACACTATCCTCAGCAGATTCTGATGTATGAGGATTAAAAGTTGCAGCTGGCATACCTGCAAGTCTTAAAACTTTTGGACCAGTTGCTTTTGGTGTTTCATCTTTTACTACTGGTTTTTCTCCTTCTTTAACATCTTCACCCTTACCGCATCCTGTTGCAAACACTGACATAGTCATTACTACAACAAGAACTAACAATAATATTTTTTTAGATGTCTTCATTTTAACTCCCCCTAATTTAAATTTTTTGCTAAATTATTTAGCATAGTATCTAGATGCTGAAGCTAAAGCTATGAATAATTTTAATAATCTTAATAATAGCCTTAATATTTTTGCATAATTATAAGTTAATATTTGGAAATATAATCTAGTTTTCAAATATTTGAAAAGCTTAAATTATAATGACAAATTAGTATATTTAGCCATTACCTTGGATTATTAAATATATTTATTCCATTCTACCATATTTTATTACTATTAGTCAAACTTTTAAATATTCATAATCTTTTCTGTTTTAGCACTTATTAATATTTTTATAGCATTATACCCTTCAGAATTTTCAACCTAATTATGTAACTTTTAATTATACAAGAATTAAATAGAAGAATAATTATGCATATTGAATATTAATGCATGACTATGATAATATATTAATATAAAAATTTTTCTCATTTACGTTCTTGAATTATTTTAAGATAAAATGTAAATTTTTGTCGAACACACTTGTGTATATATACTATTTTAGTTTATAATAAAAAGAGAAACATTTTAGATTGGAGAGAAATATATGATACCCTTAGGAATTATTGCAATAGTTTTTACTTCCTTTTATATGATTTTTAATAAATATGGTAATTTTATTTTTAGACTTGCCGATGGACTATTTATAATAGGCTTAATTTACCTTTTAATTGCCTTTAGCTTTTATATTAGAAATGTAGGGTTCTTTAAATTAATTGCCTATAATAAATATAGAAGAAAATATATGAAAACTCATTATTCTAAAAAGGAAAAATTAGATAAGGATTTAAGTCATGAGGAAGAGATGATGGAACTTCATGAATTTTGTGAAGAACACTATAGTGAGAAATGGTCTAGTAAAGCACTTTTAATATATGCTATACCCCTTTTAATTGCATCTATTGTATTGTCTTATTTTGCATAAAAAAAAGATCCTTCGCCACGCTTAGGATCTCATACGATGGGGACATTCCTCAGAAAGCTCGACCATCTTGCAAGAAGTGTGTCCCCTGACATTAAATAGAGGTGTGTCCCCATACCTTAAATAAGGTGTGTCCCTTGACCTTTTAGGTTTTATTTCTTAGGATTTGCTATTTCTACTTTTACCTTTATTCCTTTTATCCTTTTATTGTTTAATCTTTTAACTACATCCTCTACATACTCACTTGGAATTTCTACAAAAGTAAATTTATCATACATATCAATATCTCCTACAGCTTTTTGTGGGACACCTGTTTCATCCATTATGGCACCTAATATATGTCTTGCTTTTACTCCCTTTCTCTTACCTATATTAATAAAGATTCGGGATGCTTGACTAAAGTCGCCCTTTCCATAATCTACAGATTCTAATTCCCTATGTTTATCTAATTTATTATCCCTTGAATATAGTTTGAGTAGTGCAGCTGCAATTTCTAAAGAAGTATAATCCTCATCTACTATATCCCTAATGGTGTTTTCATATTTTTCTAGTTCACCTTTATCTATTTCTTCTTTTATCCTTTTGGAAAGTATATCTGTATGCTTTTCTTCTATTAGCTTTAATGTAGGTAGTTCTTTTCGTACCATTTTGGTTTTAGTATAGTTTTGAATATCCTTAATTCTTCTAACATCACGTCTCACTACTAGAGAATAAGCTATTCCCTCTTTACCTGCTCTAGCAGTTCTTCCTATTCTATGAACATAGTATTCATCATCCTGGGGTATGTCATAATTAAATACAATATCTACATCATCTATATCTAATCCTCTAGCTGCCACATCAGTAGCTACTAATATATCTATATTTCCATTTCTAAACTTACTCATGACCCTATCCCTCTGGCTTTGCTTTAAATCTCCATGAAGACCATCAGCAAAGTAACCTCTTCCCTGCAATTCTAGAGTTAATTCGTCTACCTTTCTCTTAGTATTGCAAAAGACTATGGAGAGTTTAGGATTATATATATCTAATAGTCTAGATAGTATTTCCGTTTTTATATCTTCTTTCAACTCTACATAATATTGCTCTACTTTAGGTACAGTTAATTCTTTATGGGCTGTCCTCACTACTTCAGGTTGATTTTGATAGCCTTTAGCAAATTTAATTATTTCATCAGGCATAGTAGCAGAGAAAAATATGGTTTGTCTTTCCCCATCTAAACGATTCATAACCCATTCTATATCTTCTCTAAATCCCATATCAAACATTTCATCTGCTTCATCTAATACTACCATTTTAATATCCTGTAATTTTAAAGTCTTTCTCCTGATATGGTCCATTACCCTACCTGGAGTCCCTACTATTATTTGCACACCCTTTTTAAGTGCACTTATCTGCCTATTTATTGGCTGTCCACCATAAACTGGCAATACAAATATATCCCTTTTATATTTAGCTAATCTTTTAATTTCTTCCGCTACCTGAATGGATAATTCTCTTGTGGGGCATAGTACTAGTGCTTGAGGCATTCTATTTTTAGAATCACAATTTTCCACAATAGGTATTCCAAATGCTGCCGTCTTACCTGTTCCTGTTTGAGCCTGACCTATTATATCTCTACCTTCTAAAAGAATTGGTATGGTTCCCGTTTGAATAGCAGACATTTCCTCAAATCCCATATCGGAAACTGCCATGAGAATTTCCTTAGATATATCTATATCTTCAAATTTCAGCTTTTCCATTAATTTATTTCATCCTTCCTTTTTATTCTAACTTGTTAAGTATATATGTATTGTAGCCTATTTACAAGGGAAATATTTTAATTTCCTGAAATTTGTATGATATAATATTAATGACATCAAAAACTTTGGACAGTATAGTGGAAGAAAATTTAAATTAGTGTAAAATAGGTCAGCTTTCATCTAATTTACCTATTTTTTTTGTCAAATAAATTTATATATTAGCTTTTTTTATAAAATGGTATAGTATGGATATATGTGTTTTTTATGGTATAATATACGAAGGAGGGATATATCATGAAGGATGAAAAAAATTCTAAACTTTCTATTATGATAATTCCTAAAACTAGAAAAGTAAAAAGGATTACTATACCTAATTGGCTACCTAAATCTATCCTAATTGGTATAGCAATAATTTCTATTTTTTTTATTTTTACTTTCGATAAAAAGGCCAATGTAAATTCTAATCTAGAAAAAGATAATATGGAACAAGAAAAGCAAATATCTGAATTACAAAATAGAATTCAAGAATTAAAATACATAAATAAGGAAAAAGATTCTCAAGTGGCTAAATTGCAACAAAGAAATGCAGAACTAGATAATAAAGCAAAAGAAGTTGAAATTAAATTAGAACAAATTGATAAACTAAAAAAGCAATTAGAAAATATGGCTAACAAATAATATATACCATTAAAGAAGAGAGGTTTTAGTATGGAATACAAAGAAGACTCTAGACTTTGTATAGTAGTTATCCCAAAGACTCAAAAAGTTAAGAGGATAATAATCCCTGATTGGTTCCCTAAATTTATTGTAGCATTAACTGTGGTAATAGGTATTTCTATAGCTTTTCATTATAACAAGGTTACAGCATTTACAAATGATCTTCAAGTAGAAAACATGGACAAGAACCATGCCAAATATGAGCTAGAAAAAGAAATTCAAAGCCTAGAAAAGATAAGTAAGACTAAAGATAGGACCATTCTGGCATTAGAATCTAATGCTATAGATACTCAAGAAAAAATTGATGAAGTTGATAATATATTTCTGGACTTAGAAAAATTACAAAAACAATTGGAAAAAAAGGCTGGTATATCCACAGCATCTAGGGCCAATGGTATTAGTAGACCAAATGATTTAGGAAATTTAGAATCTGATGAAAGTTTGGAAGCATTAAAAGAGATATTAGATGAAAAAGAAAGTGAATTAGAAAATTTTATAGTGGAAATAGACAATAGATTTAAATATCTAGAGACTGTACCAAATCTGTGGCCTACTCAAGGTAGGCTTACCTCTAAATATGGAAATAGAAAAAATCCATTTGGAAGGGGCATTAAATTCCATAAGGGCATTGATATTGCAAGCTCTTATGGTACAAGCATAAAATCTGCAGCTTCAGGAACAGTTACCTATTCAGGTACTAGATCTGGATATGGTAGAGTTGTAATGATTAAACATAGTTCAGAATATGAAACATTATATGCCCATAATTCTAAAAATCTAGTTAAAGTTGGGGACAAGGTGAAAAAAGGGCAAGTAATTGCAAAAATGGGTTCTTCAGGTAGATCTACTGGCTCTCATTTACATTTTGAAATACATAAAAATGGGAATGTTATTAATCCATTAAAAGTATTAAATAAATAACGAGGGGGATAATTATGTTTGGAAGAAAAAGTGAAGAAAAACCTATTAAATCTTTAAATATCGATTCTTTAATAGGAGAAGATATTATAATTAGTGGAAAAATTAGGGGCAGTGGAAATATCAGAATTGATGGCACCATTGAAGGGGATATAGACTATATTGGAGAGATTACTCTAGGTGAAACTGGCAAAGTTAAGGGAAATATTGTCTGCGAAAATTTAATTGCAGCAGGAAATATAAATGGAAACCTAGTATCAAAAAATGGGCTTACCCTTTTACCCACAGGAATATTAGCTGGGGATATAGAGGTAAAATCCTTAGTTATTCATGAAAATGCAAAATTTAATGGCAATTGTAAAATGATAGTTTCACCAGATAATGTAAAGGCATTAAATGTGAATAAAAAGGTAAATGAAAAGAAAGAAGAGGAAAAGTCAGACATAAGAAGCTAAAATAAAAACTCCTCATCACAGTTTTTTAGGAATCAGTGATGAGGAGCTATTTATTTCGGAATTGCATGGCAAAGAAGTATCTTATTCCCCACATTCGTCATGATGCTGATGTTCATGACAAACAGAGCCAGTAGATTTTAGGGAGCCCTGAAGGTAAGCTTCTACCGCTTCTTTAGCATTACCACTTGCTCCAACAATAACCTCAATGTTTTTTTCATTGAAGATTTCAATAGCTCCGCCACCCATACCTCCTGAAATAATTACATTAACACCCTTATCATTCAAGAAATTAGGCAAAAATCCTGGTCTATGTCCAGGGTTAGCAACGGTTTCACTTTTGATAATTTGATTATCTTCGGTATCAAAAATCATAAACCCTTCACAATGTCCAAAATGCTCAGTCACCATTCCATTTTCGCTTGCTACAGCAATTCTCATCATTTTATTTTTCCTCCATCTTTTCTAATATTTTTGCAATCGGATCAAGCCAATCGCTAATTTTGTAAGTACACTTAGATTATGCTTATTAGGGATTTTTAGACGCACCTTTTTTCAAAAAGTAGATTTATTGTCTTGTAGTAGACCTCTTTAACAGCCATCCCAGATGTACAATCTATGTCTACAATGGTCTGACCATTATTAATCGCTTTTACTGCGTCCGAATCAAAAGGTATTCTGCCCATAAAAGGCAGCCCTCGTTTTTTACAAAACTCTTCAATCTTTTCTGTGTTTTCAATATTAGTGTCATATTTGTTTATACATACTACTGTCTTAGTTCCGAATTTCGCCGCCGTATTTATGATACGCTCCATATCGCTAATACCTGATATGGAAGGTTCAGCAACTATCAAAACCATATCCACGCCACTAAGTGATGCAATAACAGGGCATCCTATGCCGGGAGATCCATCTATAATGGCCAGCCAAGCATCAAATGCTTCTGACTTCATCTGCCTTTTTACCTCAGCAACAAGCATTCCAGAGGTACCACTGCCCATTTTGAGCTGTGCTGTTGAAAGCACTTTTTCCCTATCAGAATACAGCATCAATTCTCCAGCCACTGCTGGTGTCAAAATTATAGCCCCCTCAGGGCAA
>DAIMNI010000041.1:0-6457 GCA_036720245.1 Tissierellia bacterium
CATAGCATCCACAATGATCTCATCTACATAATCCTTAATTTCTTCTTCTATATATTCCCTTATTGCATCTTCATTCCCAGAAGGCCCATAAATACTAACTAATTTTTTCAAACTTTCACTATTGAATTTCATACTATAGTTCCCCCTTTTTGTATTCTAATAATATAGCATTTAATAATTTATAAGTATTTTCATAATCCTTTTTACTCATAACCGATGTAGATGAATGAATATTCCTACAGGGTACAGATATAGTACTAGTAATGGAACCTTCCTTGATAGTATGAATTTTTCCAGAATCATTTCCTCCCATGGAAGTTTTCCTATATTGATAAGGAATATTATTATTTTCTGCAATACTCACTATTCTTTTTCTAAAATCCCCATTAAATAAGCTTGTTCTATCAACTAAAGATATGGCGGGTCCCTTATTTAAATAAGTTGGTACTAAATGTTCATCTAATTTAGGTATATCATAACATAGGGTTCCCTCTAAAATGATACTAATATCTGGATCTACAGTATAAGCTGCTGGGCCTGCCCCTACTAATCCAATTTCCTCCATTACAGTAAATATCCCATAAAATTCAATATCTTTTATTTCTTGAATTAATTTAATTAGTAGGCTGCAACCTACTCTATTATCTAGAGCCTTGGATTTCACTAAATTATTTCCAAATTCTATATACTGACTATCAAAAGCTACATATTCGCCAATAGATACTAGTTTCTCTGCTTCAGCTTTCCCATCTACCCCTATATCTATATACATTTGTTCAATATTTAATGTATTTTTCCACTCTTCCCTTTTTTGCAAATGTATTGGCTTAGCCCCAATAACCCCTGGAATTTTATTTTTCCCAATTAAAACTGGCTTAGACACCAAAATCCTTTTGTCAATTCCTCCAACTGTAGTAAATTTAAGTAATCCCATATCATCTATATCAGTTATCATAAGTCCTACTTCATCCATATGAGCTGCTACCATTAGCTTTTTAGAACTGCCTTGACCTTTTTTATATGCAATGATATTTCCTAATTTATCTACTTTTAAATCGTCTACATAATCTTTTATTTCATCAATAATAATATCTCTAACTTCCTTTTCATTGCCAGATACACCAGAGCCTTCAGTTAAGCGTTTTAATAACATAGTAACCCCTCCAAATTCTCATTTGAAATAGATGCAATAAAAAAGGCTAATAGTTTTCCAGTATTTTTAATATCCTCCATATCTACTACTTCTACAGAAGTATGCATATATCTTAAAGGAATAGATAAACATAATGTAGGTATTCCTTCCCTAGTAATTTGTATAGTCCTTCCATCAGTCCCAGTTGGTCCTGGTGTTATTTCATATTGAAATGGGATATTATATTCTTTTGCAATTTCAACTAAATGTTCCCTTAAGCCTGGATGAATATTGCCTCCTATAGTAATTCCAGCCCCTTTACCCATATCTAATGTATCGTATTTAGGTAGTTCTGGGGTTGAACCAAAGCCTACATCTATAGCAATTCCAATATCAGGATTAATTTTATAAGTACTGGTAAAAGCCCCCCTAGTTCCTACTTCCTCTTGAACAGTGGATACATAATATATATCCGCCTCATGATTAATATTTTTTAATAACTTGGCACATTCGTACATGGCAGCTATGCCTGCCTTATTATCTAAGGCCTTCCCTGTAATTCTATCACCTTGTAATGACTTTAATTCCCTTCTAATAGTAATAGGGTCTCCTACATCAATAATTCCTTCTAATTCTTTCTTAGAATAACCTAAGTCTATTATCATATCCTCCATCTTAATAGCCTTGTTTATTTCAGAAACATCTTGTAAATGAGGTGGTTTTGAACCTATTACTCCAAACAAATCCTTTTTTCCATGTACTATTATCTCTTGTCCTAAAATAGTTCTAGGGTCAATGCCTCCTATATTAGTAAATCTTATAAATCCATTGTCTTCAATAAATTTAACCATTAAACCTATTTCGTCCATATGGGCAGCCAACATTATTTTTATATTGGATGGATTGTTTTTCCCCTTTTTTAAGCCGATAATATTACCTAAATTATCTACCATAGATTCATCTGTATATTTTTCAAAAGCATGCATTATTGTATCATTAATTCTATATTCATAGGCAGATACTGTGCTACTATTACTTAACGCTTCCAAAAATTCTTTAGTATTCAAGTTTTAATCCCCCTTCATTATAGATTTTAAACTAATTGAGCCTTTTATAGAAAAAAGTCTTTACAGATTTAAAATTATATCTTTCTGGTAAAATTATTTGTTCTGTACTTCCTACAAAAAATATACCATTTTCGCTTAAGCTATTATGAAATTTACCATATAATAATTCCTTAGCCTCATCAGTGAAATATATCATAACATTTCTACAAGTTATTAAATCTACATTTAATGGAAATGGATCCTTTAGTAGGTCTATTTTTTTAAATTCCACTTGATTTTTTATTTCATCATTTATTTTATAAGAGGAGCCAATTTTTTTAAAGTATTTTTCCTTAAAACCTAGGGGTAAATTGTTAAGGGATTTTTCACTGTACAACCCCTGTTTGGCCTTATTCATTGCCCCAACATCAATATCTGTGGCTAGAATACTTATATCTTTTAAATTATAAAAACTATTTAAAAGCATAACTAGGGAATAAGGTTCTTCACCAGTAGAACAAGCAGCACTCCAAATTTTTAAGTGCCCATTCTGTTTATCAATTACATTTGGCAAAATGTCTTTTTTTAGCACTTGCCATTGGGTAGGATTTCTGTAAAATTCTGATACATTGATTGTAAGATAATTAATAAATTGATTTAGCAATTCCCCATCAGATTTTAAAGCTAAAAAATATGCATCAAAATCACTATATCCATTTCTATTCATTAGCGAAGTAATTCTTCTTTTCATCTGTTTTTCTTTATAGTAATTTAAATCTATATTTACTAGTTTGTCAATATTTCTTTTAAAAATTTCATACTTGTCCATAAATGCCCCCTAAAACAGAATCAATACTTAAAATATTATAAAAAATTTCTGTGGTGAATACCACAGAAATAATGTAAAGGGGGTCTTGATGTAATTTGTGAACTTACATTTATTATTCTTTACATTAATAAAATTAATATACATCAAACCCCTATTACATTATTGATTGTTTTTAACAATATCTCCAATACTTACCTCTAACTCTTCATTATTTATTGTGTCTTCTTCTATATTATCTTCTTCTACTTCTCTCATACTTAAACTTATTCTTTTTTCCTCTTCATTTACATCAATTATTTTAACCATTACTTCTTCCCCAATTTCCAATACATCTGAAGGTTTATTTACATGTTCCTTTGATATTTGAGATACATGAACTAGCCCATCTACCCCTTCTTCTAATCTTACAAAGGCTCCAAAATCTAGTAGGTTTACGATCTTCCCTGAAACTATATCTCCTATATTTCTTTTTTCAATAAATATATCCCAAGGTTTAGGTAGGGTTTGTTTTAAGCCTAAAGATATTCTATTTTTCTCTTTATTAAAATCTAATACTTCTACTTCTACCTCTTCGCCTACACTAATTACTTCTGAAGGATGGTTAATTCTAAACCAAGATAGATCTGAAATATGAATTAAGCCATCTAAGCCTCCTAAATCTACAAAGGCTCCAAAATCAGTTAATCTTGCAACTGTACCACTAACAATTTTACCTTTTTCTAGGCTATCCCAAAGCTCATTTCTTTTTCTTTCTAATATTTCCTTTTCTATTGCTCTACTAGAAAGTATTATTCTTTTTTTATCCTGATCAAAATCTATAATTTTAGATTTTAAAACCTTACCTTTATATATACTTAAATCTTCCACATAATTTACTGATATTTGGGATGCAGGCATAAATCCTGTTATTCCCATAACAGATACAGATAAACCACCTTTTATATCCTTTAGTACTTTACATTCTATTTCATCTTTATTATTATAAACTTCTGCTAACCTTTTCCAATTTTTTATGGCCTCAACCCTTTTTGTAGAAAGCACTACATTACCTTCTCCATCATCTAGTTTTACCACATATACTTCTACTTCATCCCCCTCATTATATAAATCCTTTGGCATTATATTAGAATCATTTGATAATTCTTCTTTAGTAATAATTCCATCAGATTTATACTTAATATTTACCATTACTTCATTATTAGTTACATATATTACTTTTCCTTTAAGAATATCTCCTCTATGAATCCTAACCAAAGAACTCTCAATTGCCTCCATTATTTCATTATCATTATTAATATTATCCATTGTATTTATAACCTCCTTAATTATCCAATCAGGTGTGGAAGCACCTGCTGTTATTCCTATTGTATTAAAATTGCTTAGTTCCTGTAAAGTTAAATCATCTTTTGTTTCGATATGATATACATTTTTACAGTATTTTTTACTTATCTCTACTAATTTATTAGTATTAGAACTATGATGGCCACCAATTACAATTATGGCATCCACTTGTTTTGCTAATTCCATAGCTGCCTTTTGCCTTAAATCAGTAGCATTGCAAATTGTATTAAATATTTCTACTTCATTAGCCTTTTCTAAAAGGACTTTTGAAATTGCATCAAATTTTTCTCTTGTATTAGTAGTTTGTGAAACCACACAGACCTTATCGTACTTTGGCAAATTTATAGCTTCATCTACAGTATTTAGAACAATTCCTTCATTATCACAATAGCCATTAATGCCAATTACCTCTGGATGGTTCTTGTCTCCAATTATTATAATATCATAGCCATTGTCTTTATATTTTCTAACTCTTTTATGAATCGCCTTTACATAAGGGCATGTTGCATCTATTAATTCTATATTTAAATCTTCAGCCTTTTTTTCCACCTCTGGGGGAACCCCATGGGAACGTATAATTAACTTTTCACCTTTTATATCATCAATATTGTCTATTTGTATTAAGCCCTCATTATTAAATTTTTCAACTGCTTGAGTATTGTGGATCAATGGTCCAAAAGAATAAATTGATTTTCCATTGGAATTTTTTATTGTACTCTCTGCAATATCCACTGCTCTATTTACACCAAAGCAAAAACCCGAATGTTCGGCAATAATTACCTTCACTTTTTCTCCTCCTATTATTCTTTTAATATATATATTGACTTCATTATTTCCTTACTAATATTGCCATACTCTTCTGAATTAAGTCTTTTACCATATAGATCTTCAAAATTCATAGTTTGTCCAATAGTTATTTTCACTTTACTAAAAGGCTTATATTTAGAATCAATATATATTGGTACAACAGGAGCCTGACCTTTAATGGCAATTAATCCTATACCAGATTTTATGGAATCTAAATCCATTTTATATACTCTAGTTCCCTCTGGAAAAATTCCTAATATTTTTTCCTCTTTTAAAACCTTTAAAGAACTCCTTATGGCAGACAAATCTGAACCTTTCCTATCAACTGGGAAAGCGTTTAAAGATAAAAATAATTTATTACTAAATAATTCCTTTTTGGCCATAAAACTAACAGGTCTAGGTATAGCTATTGCGATCATTATGGGATCAAAATTACTTATATGATTTGAACATATTATTAATGCTCCATCCTTAGAGATATTTTCTCTACCTTCTATCCTTATTCTAAAGATTATTCTAAATAATACATTTGCAATAGATCTTGCAATACGGTAAAAAGCCAATTATTTACCTCCCCTCAACAATATTGATAATTTCCATTACAGTTTCCTCTATAGATTTATCTGTTGTATCAATTTCATATGCATCTAAGGCCTTTTTTAATGGCGATATATCCCTTGTACTATCAATAGTGTCTCTAGTTTTAATATCTTTTAAAACCTTTTCATAACTAATATTGTCCTCACCCTTTTGAAGGATTTCTAAATATCTTCTTCTTGCCCTTTCTTCAATAGAGGCAATTAAAAAAAATTTATAATTAGCATTGGGAAATACCACAGTGCCTATATCTCTTCCATCCATTATTATATTTGAACACCGAGACATTTCCCTTTGCATAGATACCATTATTTCTCTTGCTTCTTTTATTTTTGCTATATTAGACACATGGGTATTCACTATATTTTTTCTAATGTCCCCATCTACCATTATTCCATCTAAGTAAATGCTATTATTTTTAAATTTTATAGATGTAGAATTAGCCACTTCAATTATTTTATCTATATCATTAATATCTATTTTATTATTAATCACCTTAAGTGTAAGTGCTCTATACATGGCGCCAGTATCTATATACTCTAAATCTAGTCTTTTCGCAATTTCCTTAGCAATGGTGCTTTTCCCTGCACCTGCAGGCCCATCAATTGCAATTACAAGTCTATCCTTTTCCATATTCTTCCTCCTATAAAATAATAACCACCCCTTGGTGGCATTGTTACTCTATTTATTTAAATCTGGTCTCAA
>DAIMNI010000041.1:6467-20518 GCA_036720245.1 Tissierellia bacterium
ATGCTTTGGCTTCCCTTAGATAGACATGTTTTACATCTTTTTGTTCCAAATTACATTTATACAAAACCATTACCCTAATACACTTTTCTAAGCTATCAATTACCTCCATTTCATTAAAACACATTAAACTAGCCTCAGTATATCCTAAATCTCTAGCAGCCTTAGCAGGATATGTGGCATTTAAATCTTTGGTAGCAGAAAATAATATAGATATAACTTTTTCTTTACTCAAATCATTTTGTTTTTCTATTTCAGATAGCAACTCCTCTGTGCTATTTAGTATTTCTAATTTATTATTTCCCTTTAAAGTAATGGCTCCCCTAATAGAAACAATATTCAATTTTACCACTTCCTTTAATAATTATATATTAAAAACTATAATCTAACAAGTTATTTTCAACTAGTTTTTAAATAAAAAGAATCATTATACATTAATTCCCGCCAAATACCCTGTAGAGTATGCAATCTGAAGATTATATCCACCTGTTAACCCGTCTACATCTATTATTTCTCCAGCAAAAAATAAGCCTGGGATTAATTTAGATTCCATTGTAGATGACTCGATTTCATCTACAGATATTCCACCTGATGTAATAATAGCCTCTCTAATAGGCCTTAAAGCTTTAAATTTAAAATTTAGGGCTTTAATATTATCAATAAGTTTATTTCTTTCTGATTTTGTAATCTGATGAATAAAGGTTTCTTCATCTATAAGGGATTTATTAATTATTATTGGTATTATCTTTTGTGGCAATAGATCAATTAATCCATTATTAATCTGTTTGTTTTTATATAATTCAAAATCCCTTAATATTCTTTTATCTAATTTTTCTTTAGATAATGCAGGTTTTAAATCTAAATGAAATTCAATTTCTTCTTTAGTATATTTATTAATGAAGCTACTAGTGGATAATACTATAGGACCCGAAATGCCATAATGAGTAAAAAGCATTTCCCCAAATTCTCTATAAATCTCCTTTTTATTTACATAGCTTGTTAATTCAACATTTTTAAGGGATAAGCCTTGCAAATCCTTAATCCATCCATCTTCTATTTCTATGCCAGTTAAAGAAGGGTTTAAAGATTGTATTTTATGACCAAAATTTCTAGCAAATTTATATCCATCACCAGTAGAACCAGTAGTAGGATAAGATATGCCTCCAGTAGCCAAAATTATTTTATCAAATTGAATTTCTCTATTTTTATCTATTTCTACTATAAATTTATTATCTTTATATTCTATATTAACTACACAAGTGTTTAACATAATATTTACATTTCTATCAGATAAAAACTTTTCTAGAGCTTTTATCACATCGTTTGACTTATCGGATAATGGGAATACCCTATTTCCCCTTTCTATTTTGGTATTAAGTCCATAACTATTCAGAAGTGAAACAATATCCTCGTTAGTAAAAGAGTAAAGGCTACTATATAAAAAGGATTTATTGCTAACTATATTATCAAAAAAAACTTCTATTGGAGATGCATTGGTTATATTACATCTACCTTTTCCAGTTATATAAAGTTTTTTCCCTAACTTGTTATTTTTTTCAATTAATACTACATCTTTACTCCTGGCTCCTGCATATCCTGCTGCTATTATTCCAGCGGGACCTCCTCCAATTACTCCAATTTTTTCTGCCATAATTATAAATTCTCCTTTATATGGGAGGTATCATTTAATAATTTTAGTACCTTATTATATTCTCTAAATTCAATAATACTCAATCCTACATTATCTATTGTTAGATTTTTAAAATATGCTAAATCCATATTTAATAAACCTAATATCATAGTCTTTAATGTTACTCCATGAGAAACAATTAAAATATTTTCATCCTCGCTATGTACTATTGCGTTTAAAGAGTTAATGGCTCTTTCTTGAACCTCATATAGAGTTTCTGCTCCCTGAATTTTTAGCTTTTCGGGTTCTTTTCTCCATAAATATATTTCATCTCTATACTCACGATTCATTATATTATTAGATAAACCTTCCCATATTCCAAAATTAATTTCCCTAAAGCTTTTAGTATAAACTGGTTCTATTTTAATATAATCTCCAATTATTTTAGCAGTATCATAAGCCCTTTTTAAATCAGAGGAATATATCTTATTTATATTTTCATCCATCAATCTTTTTCCTACTAATTTAGCCTGTTGTATTCCTTTTTTGGTTAATGGTATATCTTTTTGCCCTTGGATTTTTTTTAAAATATTCCACTCCGATTCTCCATGTCTTATTAAATATATTTTTTTCATAATTCCTCCTATATTTTTGATTTATAAAATATATTATATCAGATTTTAGAAAAAAATATATATTATCAATTATGATAATATTTGTTATGATAAATAATAAAAAAGATTAAACTGTATAAACAACAGTTTAATCTTTTTTATTATTGGTGGTATATACATTATGTTTTTTCCATATATATTCTAGATCCTCAAAATTAGAGGTTATATCTTCTTTTTTCTCCATGCCAAGGGCAACTATAAACCCATTAATTAAGCTCATAGGTGCTACTAAAGAGTCTACAAAGGATAGCATATTGCTACTAGCTATTAAAGTTGCATCTGCATATTGTGCTGCTGGAGATAATAAACTATCTGTTATACCTATTATTTTACATCCTTTTTCTTTCCCGTAATCTAAAGCTTCTAAAGTCCTTTTTGAATACCTTGGGTAAGAAATTCCTATTATTACATCATTTTCATTTCCCTTTAGTAGCTGTTCGAAAACGTCATTTGGGCCTGTGTTTATAAGCTTAACATCATCTAATAAGAAGGTTAAATAAAAAGCTAAATATCCCGCTAAAAAAGAGGATGATCTTAAACCTATGATATAGACTGTATCAGCCTCTAAAGTCATCTTCACTGCATTCTCAAAGTCATCATAGTCCATTTCATTAAAAGTTCTTTCCATATTATCTATATCTTTTTTTACTACCTGTTTTAAGACATTTTCATAATCAGTAAAATCATTGCTTAGTGAAATTCTTTGGACTGTTGTCAATTTATTTTTGATTAATTCTTGTAATTCTTTTTGTAATTCCCTATATCCATCAAAACCTAGTGTATTAGCAAAACGAACTACTGTAGATTCACTAACCCCAACAGTTTCACCTAATGCTAAAGCTGTCATAAAAGCAGCCTTATCATAGTGATCTAAAATAAATTCTGCAATTAATTTTTGTCCCTTACTTAAACTATTAAAATTATTTTGAATAACTTTAATAAGATCCACATGCTTCTCCATAAGAGCCGTCCTCATGTTCTAAAATCAATTTAAAACCTAATTCAAGGGCTTTTTTATTAAGTTCTTCTGTTCCTCTTGGCACTCTATCTAAAACAGCTTTTTCTAAGGATTCTTTACTTACTATTTTAGTTAGTTCATAAATAGTTCCTAGGGCTATTATATTTGCAACCATAGGTTTTTTTAAATCTTCATGAGCTGTTTCTAAAATAGGAATAGAGTATACCTTAATATCATTTCTATTAATTGGACTCTTAATGCTTTTATCTAGAATTAATGTACCACCTGGTTTTAGTGTATCAATATATTTGTCATAAGCTTTTTCGGTTAAAGATAAAAGCATATCACATTTGTTGACCTTTGGATAATTTATAATATCCTCAGATATTATAACTTCTGCTTTACTAGCTCCTCCCCTAGCTTCTGGCCCATAGGATTGAGATTGAACAACATTTTTGCCATCATGAAGAGCTGCATCAGCCAAAATAATTCCTGCCAAAATTAAACCTTGCCCACCTGAACCACTTAATCTTAATTCTTGTCGTTTCATAACTACCCCTCCCTAAAAGGATTTAATGATTTTTTCATATTCCTTTACATATTCTGCTCTTTCACTCTTATACAATTCACCTACTACTAATTTATCTTTTCGCATTTCCTCTGGCAATTTATCGTAAGCAGCCTTATTAATAGCATTATCCTTTAAATAAGTAATCATATCTACTGCATCGCCCTTTTTGTTCTTTCTACCATAATAAGTAGGACATATAGTTAATACTTCCACAAATGAAAATCCTTTGTTTTTAATTCCGTTTTCCACTTGCTTAATAATCATATTTGCACCATATATAGTTGATCTACTTACATATGTTGCTCCTGCTGCTTGAGCCAAATTACATAAATCAAAATTAGCATCTATATTTCCATAGGGGGCTGTAGTTCCCTTATCTCCTGTAGGAGTAGTGGGTGAATATTGTCCTCCTGTCATTCCATAAATATTATTATTAAATACAACAGTAGTAATATCAATATTTCTTCTTGCAGCATGAATTAAATGATTACCACCTATTGCTGCAGAATCTCCGTCTCCAGTGATTACTATTACATGCAACTTTGGATTTGCAAATTTTATACCTGTAGCAAATGCCAATGCTCTACCATGAGTTGTATGTATAGTATTGAAATCTAAATAACCTGAAGCCCTAGAAGAACATCCAATTCCCGATACAATACATACATCATCTTGATTAAGTCCAAGATTATCTATGGCTTTGACTATAGATCTTGTAACAATTCCATTTCCACATCCTGGGCACCATATATGAGGTAAAAAATTCGTCCTATAATACTTTTCTACTAATTCACTTGGCATTTTAATCCTCCTTAATAAAAGAAATGATTTCTTCGGGGGTTATTAACTCCCCATGAACTCGATTATACTTATCTACTTTTGTAAATTTACCTGCAATTCTATCTACTTCTAAATAATATTGTCCCATATTCATCTCTATTACAGAAATTCTTTTTGCCATTTTCCCTATTTTCTCTATTTGCTTTTGGGCAATTGGCCATATTGTAATTGGCCTAAACATTCCAACTTTCATGCCTTCTTCTCTTAAAGCATCTACAGCAGATTTCGCAGATCTAGCTGTTGAACCATAAGCTACTATTATTTCCTCTGCATCTTCTAAATGATATTCTTCATATTCTACAATATCATCCATATTATTTTCAATTTTATTTACCAAATGATTAGTTAGATTTTCTGCTATATTTGAATTAGTAGTTGGAAATCCAGTTTCATTGTGCACTAGACCAGTTACATGAAATCTATATCCTTCCCCAAAGCTTGCCATTTCTGGTACTATATCTCCATCATTAATTTTATATGGTAGATATTCATCTGCACCTACACTTGGTTTTTTCCTATTATATATTTCTATTTCATCTGCATTTGGCATTTCAACTTTTTCTCTCATATGTCCAATTACTTCATCCATTAAAAGTATAACAGGTGTTCTATATTTTTCTGCTAAATTAAAAGCCTTAATAGTTGTGGTATATATTTCTTTTACAGTAGATGGATACAATGCAATAATGGAATGGTCTCCATGAGTACCCCATCTAGCTTGCATTATATCCCCTTGGGCTGGTGATGTAGGTAGACCTGTACTTGGGCCCCCTCTTTGAACATTTACTATTACACAAGGCACCTCGGTTATAATTGCATATCCTATACCCTCTTGTTTAAGTGAAAATCCTGGCCCAGAAGTTGCTGTCATTGATTTTAAACCTGTTAAAGAGGCTCCTATAACAGCAGATATACTTGCAATCTCATCTTCCATTTGAACAAACTTCCCGCCAATTTTTGGTAGCATGGCAGCTGATAGTTCTGCAATCTCTGTAGAAGGAGTAATAGGATAACCTGCATAAAATCTCATACCAGCTGCAATAGCTCCTTCTACACAAGCCTCATTTCCTTGCATTAATTTGATATCTTTTTCTGCCATTTTACTTCCCTCCTAAATAGATAGCATAATCGGGGCATCTTAATTCACATTGACCACATTGAATACATGCATCCCTATCTTTTATTACTATTTTTTCATTTTCTAAAGCTAAAACATTTTTAGGACAAAAGGCCACACATATTCCACAGCCTTTACATAATTCTTTTTCCACATAAAGCGTCTTTAGAGTTTTTTGTGCCAAAACTACTTCCCCCTTTGTGTTATTTTCTACTTTAATAATAACAAAGATAATTGTATTATGCAAGATTTATTTCATTTTTTTAGTAAACTTCCCAAACTTGCAAGTTTTGTTTCATTTGTTGCAAAAAAAACAAGCCCGAAGGCTTGCTTTAAATGGGATAGGTTTTAAACTCTTCATTTAACAAATTATTATCTATTTTATACTTTTCTGCCTGTCTATATTTAAAATAATCGATAGATACTTGTGGAAACAATGCATAAGTTAATACATCTTCATCCTGTTCTATATATTCCTTTATTTCATCTCTTAATTTATCTAGTTCAGGCTCCATTAAATCTGCTGGTCTGCCAGTATATACCTCTTCATCACCTATTATTTTTTGTTTTATTTCATCTTTTATTGGAACTGTAGGTTTTCCATATAATCCTGCAACATAATTTTTAGCTTCTTTAGGAACCATCTTGTATCTTTCTCCTAATAATACATTAAACACTGCTGTAGTCCCTACCATTTGGCTCATAGGGGTAACTAGTGGTGGATAACCTAAATCTTCCCTTACCTTAGGCACTTCCTCTAATACTTCATCAAATTTATCTAGAGCCCCTTGAGCGGATAATTGGGATACTAAATTCGATAACATTCCCCCAGGCACTTGATACTTTAATGTTCTTACATCCACATTTAATAACTTAGTATTTAATAAGCCTTCCTCTATATATCTATCACGAAGTACTCTAAAGTAATCAGAGATTTCCAGCAATAGGTCCATATCTAATTCTGGATCATAGGGTGAACCTTTAAAAGAGGCAACCATAGATTCTGTAGCTGGCTGACTGGTGCCCATCCCTAAGGGAGACATAGCAGTATCTATTATATCTGCTCCAGCCTCTACAGCCTTCATATAGGTTTGATTGGCTATTCCACTAGTAAAATGTGAATGAATTTGAATTGGAATTTTTATATTTTGTTTCAATCCTTTAACTAGTTTTTCTGCCTCATATGGTAATAGTATTCCCGACATATCTTTAATACATAGGGAATCTGCTCCCATTTTTTCAAATTCTTTAGACAAATTAATATAATATTCATTATTATGAACGGGACTAGTGGTATAAGATATAGCGACCTGTGCATGACCACCATATTTTTTAGTTGCCTCCAAGGATTTTCTAATATTCCTTGGATCATTTAATGCATCAAATATTCTAATTATATCAATTCCATTTTCAATGGACTTTTTGACAAATTCCTCTACTACATCATCAGAATAATGTCTATATCCTAAAAGATTTTGACCTCTTAATAACATTTGTAGTTTGGTCTTTTTAAATGCCTTTCTAAGTGCTCTTAACCTTTCCCATGGATCCTCGTTTAAAAATCTTAGGCTAGCATCGAAGGTTGCCCCTCCCCATACTTCTAGAGAATGAAAGCCTACCTGATCCAATTTATCTGCTATGGGTAGCATGTCCTCTGTTTTCATTCTAGTAGCTATTAAAGATTGATGAGCGTCTCTTAATATAGTATCTGTAATCTTTACACCTGCCATTAATATCCCTCCTGTTATAATTTCTCTACGCCATAAAGTATTGGCGGATTGTTTTTTTGATTTATAAAGTTAAATTTTAAAATATTAGCATACTTTTGATCTAGAGTTTTTAAATAAGTTTCTACTTTTTCTTTTTCTTCTTTCCCTCCACTATGTCCAGTATAAGAAGTAATTAATAATAATCCATTATTTTTTAGCAATTTTAATGCTTTTTCAAGGCTATTAATAGTGGTTATAGAATTAGTTTTAATGCTCTTATCCCCCCCTGGCAAATAGCCTAAATTATAAATTATAAAATTAGGTTTTCCTGATACATATTTATCAATGTTTTCATGACTATCCTCAATAAGTAATACCCTATTAATAAGATTTTCCTTTTCTAGTTTCTCCCTAGTGATTTTTAGTGCAATAGATTGTATATCAAAACCATAAACCTTTCCATTTTCCCCTACTAATTTTGCCAAATACAATGTGTCATTCCCATTACCTACAGTACAATCTAATGCAATATCTCCATCTTTTATATAATTTGACATAATGTTTCTTGCAATATTTACTGAATTAAAAAAATATTTATACATGATTTTCTCCTCAATTGAATTCTATATTAATTATAAAGGATAAGTAAAGAAAAATAAAGGGCAATATTCAGTATTATAGCTATTTACACCACTACAATACTAAAGCCCCTTTAGATATTCTATTTCCTTCTTCGTTAAATATCTCCATTTTCCTAATTTTAAATCTCCTAATCTTAAGTCTCCAAGTCCTATCCTATTGAGTTCTATTACAGGGTGTCTAATGTATTCGCACATTTTTCTAACCTGTCTATTTCTGCCTTCGTGTATGGATATTTCTAGAATTGAAGAATCTTTACGTTTTTTTATAATCCTTATATAAGCCTTAGAAGTAATTCTACCATCTATTCTTAATCCTTTCCTAAACCTATTTAGTTTTTTAGCATTTGGAGTCCCCTCTACCTCTGCTATATATTTTTTAGGGATTTCATACTTGGGATGAGTTAATTTATAGGCTAAATCCCCATCATTAGTCATAAGTAATAAACCAGTTGTATCTTTATCTAGTCTTCCAATGGGAAAAATTCGTTCTTCTATATCCCTAATTAAATCTAAAACAATTTTTTCATTATGCTCATCACCTAATGTAGTTACATAACTCTTTGGTTTATTTAACATGATATAAACTTTTTTATCTTCTAATTCAATTCTTTTTCCATCTACTTTAACTATATCTATTTTAGGATTTACCTGTGTTCCCAATTCATTGATTACAATATCATTTACTTTTACCCTTCCTTGTAATATCATCTGCTCTGATTTTCTTCTAGATGCAATTCCTGATTGAGCCATGTATTTTTGTAATCTCATTATCTTCATCCTTTCAATAATATCTCTACTAATAATATTACCCTTTATTATATATATTTAATAGGCCTAATTTTTCAACTCTACTTTTAATTTGATGAACTTCAGTGCTATATAGGCCTCTTTCTACCATTCTATTGAAGTATTTTCCACCAGAAAAAGTATATCTATTTTTTATCCCCTCCTCACTATCTATCATAGCATTTCCATAGGCAATAAAATCTCCCAAAGCTAATTTTATAGGTAATTCTAATAATGTTTTATTTTGTAGGTATTTTACACTATTATATCCAGATAGGCTACCAGTAGTAATAGCCTCTGTATGGCCAACAAATAAACCAGATTTTTCTCCAGCACAAAATAAATTTTCTAATCCTTTTACTTTCATGGTGTTTTCCCTTGGAGCCATAGATAAATACCTTATAGAATTACCTAGTCCACCAGAATAAGGATCTTCATATACAGCTTTTTCTAACCCTTCTATTTTTCTTAACTTTTCTAAAGGATAATAAGAAGTCATCATTTTAGCATGGCCTGTGTCCAATAAAATTAAATTTTCTCCATATTCTTTTAATGCATATTGTTGACAAACCTTTTTATTTAATTTATCCATTTCAATATCTTCTTCAGGAAGTTTTAAAACCACTACCCCTTCCTTTTCTAATTTGGCTTTTATTTCAGGGCTTAAAGAATTTTTGTTTAATTTACAGGAACCACTAAAAGCACCATAAGAACCATCTTGTCTTAAACCAATTATATCTTTAATACCTGCTTTTTGACTTATGCTAATCCTAGGCCCAAATGAAGGGCATCTAAGTATACACATAGCACAACCATTGCCATGCTTTAAACAGTTCCCCATAGGGCCTGTAGAGCCTGTAGCATCTATAAATACATCTCCATATATGGTTTCCCCATTACTTAATATTATAGCTTTAATTAAATCTCCTTCTTTAACAATATCAACTGCCCTACTTTGCAATTTAATCTCAATATCAAGTGATAGCAAAAGGGATTTGACTTCTGTTTCAATTTTTACTACATCATATAAATAGGCATGTTTATGACCAGGAAAATCAATATTTTTATGAATAGATAATTTATCTGTTATATTAAATAATTCGTAGGCACCTAAAAATATATTCTCCTCACAAGCAGTGTATCTACCATTATTTCTCATTATCCCCCCTACATTACCTAATCCTAATAGCATATCTGTTCTTTCAATTAAAACCACCTTGGCCCCTTGTTTTTTTGCTATTACACTAGCTGCACATCCTGCCCAACCGCCACCTATAATAACCACCTTATTCATTATATCATCCCCCTAATAAAAATTCATTGGATTAATTATGGTCTTGCAAGTTTTAATTCTATCCCCATTATTGATTTTCCTAATGCAGGAACCACATATGCCCTCACCACAACATAATATATTATTATTTGTAACAAACCATTCAATGTCTATACCTAATTTATCTATTATAGATTTTATTTTTCTATGAAACATTTCAGAACCAGCACTAAATATTATATCTATTGCATTTTCAGTTAAAAATTTTAATAATTTTTCCTCCCCAATACTAGTAAATAAATCTATTTCTTCAATATCTAAATTTCCATCTTGAAGGAAATCCAGAGCATATAGGGAATTGGCTTTCCCCTTATCTAAAAACAAATATATTTTATTATTTTTTTCTTTTAATTTTTTTATAGGTATAATTATAGAAGACTGACCTATGCTTCTTCCCACAATTAAAATTTTAGAATTTTTTATATTAGATAGTTTTTCTCTCCCAATTATTCCATTAAAATAGGGCCCCTTTATACCTAATTTATCTCCCTTTAAAATTCCTCTAGTCTTGGCCCCAATTTCATGATATGCAATATAAATATGATCTTTATCTACATAGCATATGGACATAGGTGTATTATAATGGGATTTGTCCTTAAATTTATTCATAAAAACATAAGAGCCTATATTATTTAGTTCCGTTATTAAATTTCCATCAGTTTTTATTTTTAATAAAAATAAATTATCTCCTATAATTTTTTTATCTACCACTAATCCTTCATATAAATCCCTGAACCCCTTACTTTCCATATTATTCATATAATATTCGTATAAGATGCAAACTCCATTCCAATTACAATCGCAATAATCCTTTCCCTGCAATTGGGAACAAGAAATACAATTTAGATTATCTGCTAACTCACAGGGACAGTATTTGCTACCAGCATCTATGCAATTATATGATTTATCCATATATTCACCCCCAAAAAAATAATAGCTAATATATATATATTTACTATCAAGTCTATAGGTTACAAAAATAATAATTAAAAAAGCCCTAGACTTAGGGCTCTAATTACTAATTTTATTCAATACCTTTTGCCAAGCATTTGATTTTTCTACACTTTCCTTAGCTATTAATTCTTCTTGGTGAATTAGTTTTCCATCTAAAAAAACATTAATTTTCCCTAAAGCCTCTTTTTCAATTATTGGTGCCTTTATGCTATCTGGGATATCTATATGGATTTTAATTTTTTTAATTTCCTCTTCTCTTAATGGGTAAAAAAAAGAATCCTTTGCAATTGCCGATATATATTCTTTACTTCCATCTAATACTGGTATCTTCCCAAAATATTTTCCTTTATCTAAAATTACGTAGTTTTTATATTCCTCAAAGCCATAATCCATTAGGGCATAGCAGTCCTCGAACCAATTTCTATCATTTAATACTACAGCAATAATTTGGGTACCATTGTGAGTTGCACTACTTACTAAACATCTACCTGCCGCAATAGTATAGCCAATTTTAACTCCATCCCCATCTTCATATTCCCAAAGGGTACTATTTTTGTTATAAAATATATTGTTTCTAACTCTATCTGCCTTCCAAGTTTTAGCCTTGGCTATTTCCCTAAACTTTTCTATTTCTAAGGCTTCTCTAGTAATTAGCGATAAATCATATGCTGTAGTATAATGACCTTCCTCTGTAAGCCCATGTGGGTTTTTGAAGCTAGTATTATTGGCACCTATTTCTTTGGCTTTATTATTCATCATAAGGCTAAAATTTTCTAAATCCCCGCCAATATGATTTGCAATTGCCACAGCAGAATCATTTCCTGAACGTAGCATTAATCCATATAATAAATCTTCTAAAGATATAGATTCCTCTTCATATAAGTAAATGCTGGAGCCTTCTATGCCTACTTCATCTCTAGATACTATTATATTATCATTTAGATTGCCCTTTTCTAATCCTATTAAAGCTGTCATAATCTTAGTGGTACTAGCCATGGGCAATTTTATATGAGGATTATATTCTAATAAGACTCTTCCAGAATTTCTATCTAAAAGTAATGCAGATTGTGCAGATATATTTGGTTTTTCACCATAGGAAATTTGGCATAAAAATAGGATTAGCATAAAAATAATCAGCATTATGTTTTTTTTCAATTTAGTCCCTCATTTCATGAAAATCCCTAAAATACTATTGAATATTTATATCTTCTTCTAAATCTTCAGTATTATCTTTACCTTTATCGGATTTTCCTACAGCTTCATTTATATTATCAGCAATTTTACTTATAAAATCAAACAAACTACTTAGGGCTGTATTCCCCTCATCTACAGTTAGGAGTTTTATTTGATTGTTGCCAACTACAATAAAACCCACTGGTTGAACTGATACTCCAGCACCACTACCTCCACCAAAAGGTAATTTTTCATCTGAAATTGTATTGTCCTTGGGGTTTTTAGTTTTATTAAATTCTGTACCCCCTGAAGCAAATCCAAAGCATATTTTAGATACTGGGATTATTACTAAACCATCAGGAGATTCTACTGGATCACCTATAATTGTATTTACATCTACCATTTCCTTTAAACTACTCATTGTAGACTTCATCAATCCTTCTATTGGATGTTCTGACATCTTTTCCACCACCTTTATATAATTTTATCAATCTAAACCATATATTTATAATATAAACCATTTTTATTTTTATTATGCAATCAAAAGTAATATCTAATCGATTTTCTTCAAAGATGGGAATTATATCTATGTCTAAGGAATTAATTTCCTTTGTTTTTAATAAATAGCTAATTCCAACACCTTCAATACTCCATAATAATCCATATAATATAGAAGTAATATATGGATTATCAGATCCAATAGTTTTTTTAAATTCAAACTTTTCTATCTCTAATTTCTCCCAAGTATATTTTAATATTTCCATAAATTGCAATTCTTTAATTATGTTTTTTAAAGCCTTTGAATCATCGTAATTAGTTTTTTTTCTTTTGCTGCTATCAAAAGGATAAATTTCAGGACTAAACACTCCAAATAAATACGATGAGGAAATTTCAAAATATATTTCTTCTCCAATAAATTTAAATTCAAATCTAAACTTTACTGGTAAAAGCAATAAAAATATAAGAAAAAACAAAAATATAAGAAAAAGCAATATAATGAAAAAGTATATCATTTATACACCTCAAAAAATTATTTATATATCTATTAGTATTTTGCCAAAAAAAAGAAGAATAATACCACTTTTTGTATTATTCTTCCACTTTATTTACTTCCTCATCTAATAATTTAAATTCTTTAAGTTCTGGTAATTCTTCTAAGGATTCCAGACCAAAATATCTTAAAAACTCATTTGTGGTTCCATATATTATAGGTCTTCCAGTCTTTTCTAATCTGCCTTTTCCTTCAACTAAATCCCTATTTAATAGTGTTTCTATAGCCTTATCACATCTAACACCTCTAATTTCTTCAATTTCATTTTTGGTAATAGGTTGTTTGTAAGCTACTATCGACAATGTTTCAAGGGCTGCTGTGGATAAATTTTTACTACCTTTTTGCTGTGATAATTTAGAAATCCATGGATAGTGTTCAGGTCTTGTAGAAAGTTGATATTTATCATTTATGCGGGTAATTTTAATTCCCCTTCTATTAAAATTAAAATCATCCTGCATTTTTCCTAATATCTCTTCTATTTGATTTTCCTTTATATCCAATATTTTGGAAATGTCTTTTATTGATAATGGATCACCCCATACAAATAAAAGAGCCTCAATTATTGCTTTGATTTCCCTTTCATCCATGTTTTCATTCATTTTTTCAACCCCTTTTAT
>DAIMNI010000042.1:0-19621 GCA_036720245.1 Tissierellia bacterium
ATTTATTCCATTCATTTAAAATTCTCTCCTTTTGTAGATTTATATATTAATTATAACAGGCATTCCATATAATTTCATATATTTGTTTACTATGGTATAATATATTGATATATTAACAGGTGAAGACTTGAGGGAAAATATAAATATAAAGTTTACAATTACCGTTCTAAAATATATATAGTTTATTATAACAAGGAGGATATAATGAGTAAAATTTTAGTATTAGCAGAGAAACCTTCTGTAGGCAGGGATATCGGAAGGGTTTTAAAATGTAATAAAAAAGGAAATGGATATTTAGAAGGAGATAAATATATTGTAACTTGGGCTTTAGGACATTTGGTAACCATAGCTGATCCTGAAGATTATGATAAAAAATATAAGGATTGGAGGATTGAAGACTTACCTATGTTGCCCTCCCATTTAAAACTTGTAGTCATTAAACAGAGCAGCAAACAGTTTTATGCAGTCAAGAAGCAAATGGAGAGAAAAGATGTATCTGAAATTGTAATTGCTACAGATGCAGGTAGAGAAGGCGAACTTGTTGCTAGGTGGATTATAGAAAAGGCAAGTATAAGAAAGCCTATAAAAAGACTTTGGATTTCTTCTGTTACGGATAAAGCCATAAGGGATGGCTTCAACAATTTAAAAAATGGTAAAGCCTATGAAAATCTATATGAATCAGCAGTGGCTAGAGCAGAGGCAGATTGGGTGGTAGGTATTAACGCTACTCGTGCTTTGACAGTTAAATATAATGCTCAACTTTCTTGTGGTAGAGTTCAAACTCCAACTCTTGCTATGATTAGCCATAGGGAAGAGGAGATTAAGAACTTTAAAGCAAAAGAGTATTATGGAATTACTGCATCCACTGACAATTTAAAATTAGTATGGCAAGACAATAGCACTAAAGATATAAAGACTTTTGATAAGGGTAAAACTGATAGAATAATTAATTCTATAAAAGGAAAAGATGGGAAGATTATAGATATAAACAAAGTGGAGAAAAAAAGCTTCTCTCCCAAACTATATGATTTGACGGAACTACAAAGAGATGCAAATAGAATATTTGGCTATTCTGCAAAAGAAACTCTTTCCATTATGCAGAGATTATATGAAAGACATAAAATATTAACTTATCCAAGGACCGATTCTAGGTATATAACCAGTGATATAGTTGATACTTTAGAGGATAGAGTTAAAGCTTGTAATATAGTTCCTTATAGGAAAATAGCTTCAAAGGTTTTAAAAAGTCCTATAAAAGGGAATAAATCTTTTGTAGATAATAGCAAGGTATCAGATCATCATGCTATTATACCAACAGAAGAAAGGGTTTTGTTGAGTGAGCTAAATGATAAAGAGAGAAAAATATATGATTTAGTGGTGAAACGTTTCTTAGCAGTATTATATCCACCTTTTGAATACGAACAAACCACTGTAAAAGTAAAAATAGGTGATGAAAATTTTGTTGCCAAAGGGAAAAGGATAATAAAATTAGGCTGGAAAGAAGTTTATGCCAACGATTATGAAGATGATGAAGAAATTTTTGAGCAAAAATTACCAGCAATAAATAAAGGGGATACTTTAAAAATTTCTTCTATTAGGGAAACCATAGGGAAGACTAAACCACCAGCACCTTTTAATGAAGGAACTCTATTATCAGCTATGGAAAATCCAACGAAGTATATGGCAGGGGAGAGCAAAGATTTAATCAAGATAATTGGTGAAACAGGTGGTATTGGTACAGTTGCCACAAGAGCAGATATTATTGATAAATTATTTAATACCTTTTTAATTGAAAAAAAAGGCCAAGATATTTTCATTACTTCCAAAGGCAGGCAGTTATTAGATTTAGTGCCAGAAGACTTAAAATCACCAGCTTTAACTGCTGAATGGGAACAAAAATTAAATGCTATAGCTAATGGCAGATTAAACAGAAATACCTTTATAAATGAAATGAAGGAATATTCAAAGGCCATTGTTAAGGAAATAAAGAATAGTGATGAAGTATTTAGACATGATAATTTAACAAGAAATAAGTGCCCTGAATGTGGTAAATACATGCTTGAAGTAAAGGGGAAAAAGGGCAAGATGTATGTATGTCAGGATAGGGAATGTGGACATAGGGAAAATATTTCTAAAGTAACAAATGCAAGATGCCCTAATTGCCATAAAAAACTAGAACTACGGGGTCAGGGAGAAGGTAAGATGTTTACCTGTAGTTGTGGCTATAGAGAGAAACTTTCCTCTTTTAATGAAAGAAAGAAAAAGGAGAAAAGTGGAGTTTCTAAAAAGGACGTAGCAAAATATATGAAAAAACAGGATAAGACACAAAATGAATTAGTAAATACTGATCTAGCAGATGCACTTTCTAAACTTAAATTATAAAGATAAAACAGTAGATTAAATTCTACTGTTTTATCTCTAGTACTTGCTCTTACTTATTCAATTTCACTAATTTCTTAAATGCTCCTTCATTTTGCTTTAATCGATTTTCATTTCCCAGTACACATAGATAATCTTTTTCCATAGTGTCTTTTAATAATGGTGCAAAGGCTTTTAAATCTTCTAGCTTTGTATCTAAAACTTCATCCTTTGTTTTTTGCACCTCTTCTTGAGTTAAACCTGAAATATATCTACTAGCAGCTATACTACCTTTACCTTGGGGAGTTATAGCTGGGTCTAATTTGCTAATGGTTCCTATAATATAGGTGGTTAAATCCTCATCACTTAAATTTAAATTCTCAATATAATTTGCCATATTATCATAAACTTCTAAGGTTTCATTTAAATTTGGGTCTCTATAGGAGAAGGTGCTCATAGCCCCACTTCTACCAAAGGATATACCTGCACCATAGGCACCACCTTGGGCTCTAATCCTATTGTGTAGATAATCTCTACTTAATATAGTAGATAGTACATCCATTTTTCCATTATACTCATAGCCTAAATCTTTAAAATTATATCCCTTAGATACATATTGTACATTAGCAGAGGATAGTATTCCTTCATTTAAATTATCATTTGTGAAACTATATTCTTGAGGCTTAAATCCTTCAGTATTTAAATTTTCCATTATTATATTTAAATTGTTTTCAATTATAGCAAAATCCTCTTTATCCCCCGTAAAGGATATAATGAGATTATTTATATTAAATATTTGTCTATATACTTTATTGAGATTTTCTAAAATAGCATCGCTATTTTTATCAAAGTCCTTTAATATTTCTGTTATAAACCAATAATATTCTAGGCCTTTTAATTTTTCTGCATATTGGGCTGAAGGTGAGAAATAGGAGCTAACTCTACCTGCTGCCAAAGAATGACCTATGTCGAAGGTTGACATTTCCATTCTAGATTTCATTTGCTGTAGAATTTCCTTAATCCTCTTTTTATCTTCTATTTTAGTTTCAGTAATTATTTCATTTATAAGCTTTAACATTGTAATGGTATTTTTTTCACCAATAGCCGTACCATTTACATAGAATTTTGGATAATAAATTTTATTATCATCTTTTTTAGAATAGGCTGATGCATCTAGGCTTATTCCACCAGTATTTACATATATGTCCTTGGCTAATTCTTCATAGGGTTTATTTTCTGTATCTAATTTTCCTAATAAATTAGATAATAAACTAATATAGGGAATTAATTCTTCTTCTACCATAGAAGTGTCAAAATAAAAATCTAAATAGGAGATTTTACTAGTAAATATATTGTGAAATAATATGGTATAATTGTCTTTTTTTATTATTTCCTGGGGAATTTCCTCTACTTTCCTATCTACATCAGAAATGGAAAGTCTAGGTATAGTAGATTTTGCCTCCTCCGTATCATCTGAAAGCTGCATTTCTTTTAATTCATCATTTTCTTTAATTAATTTTTCTACTTCTCCTTCTGTAAGGCTATTTTTATACTCTTCTAATTCCAACTCCATTTCTTTAATTTCACTATCTCCTAGACCTTTTTTAGGATTAATAATTACTAAGGAACTATGGGGATTATTAATAAGTCTTTCTTCAATAAATTTTTCAAAATAATTGGTATCCATATTATTTTTCAACTTTTCTATAGTAGCATTATATTTAAGATGAGTTGTAGGGCTATCGTCGTATAGCCAGCTATCTAGGGCCTGCATATTGTAAATTAGACCTTTAGTTGGGAATTTCATAGCTTCTCTTAAATTAAATTCCACTATATTAATGGTTGCCTCTATTAATTTTCTATCAATGCCTTCCTTAACGAGCTTTTCTAATGTATTGAAAACAGTGCTTTCGAATTTTTCCTTTTTATCCATAGAAGAATTTTTAGCTATAATGCTAAATCCAGGTTGTATTCCACCTGTAGACATGGAAAATATATCTTCTCCAATTTCTGCGTCTATTAAGGCTTTTTTAAGTGGTGCACCTTCCATATCTATTAATAATATGCCTAATATACTAGTCATTAGATACAATTCAGGATCTATAATTTCCCCCAATGCGAAATTTAAGCTTAAATAAGAGCGATTTTCATCACTATCATCTTTTAATATAGGATAATAGGCTATGGTTTCTTGTCTTTCTTTAAAGGGCAATTGAATTAATATTTCTGAGTCAATTTCTGCTTTTTCAAAGTTTGAAAGATACTCTTCATCTATAAACTTTAGCTGCTTTTCAATATCCCCATTTCCATATAAATAAATATAAGAATTAGAAGGATGATAATGTTTTTTATGAAAGTCTAAAAACTCTTCATAACTAAGTTCTGGAATTTTTTCGGGCTTTCCTCCAGAGGAAAATCTATAGCAGGTATCTGGATATAGAGATTTATCTATTTCATCCCCTAAAATTCTTTCTGGAGAGGAATATGCTCCTTGCATTTCATTATAGACTACCCCTTTATATATTACTGGGTCATTTTTATCAAATAATTCATAATGCCAGCCTTCCTGCATAAATATTTTGGGCTCCTCATATATTCTAGGATAAAATACTGCATCTAAATATACATCCATTAGATTGAAAAAGTCTTTTTCATTTCTACTAGCAATAGGATATACGGTTTTATCGCTAAAAGTTATGGCATTTATAAAGGTTTGAAGTGAACCTTTAACCATATCCATAAAAGGTTCTTTAGTTCTATATTTTCTAGAACCAGATAATACACAGTGTTCTATAATATGGGGAACTCCTGTACTATTAGTTGGTGGAGTTCTAAACCCAATGGAGAATACCTTATTATCATCCTCATTTTCTAAATGCAGTAGTTTTGCACCAGATTTTTCATGGGTAAAGGTTCTTGCAATAGATTGTATTTCTTTTACTTCGTATTCATCTTCTAATTTAAATCCATAATATACTTTTCCAATTTCCACAAAAATGCCTCCTTATTTATTATTAATTCCTATGGGAATAAATATTTTATTATTATCTGTCTTTTCATCACTAAACATAGATAGTGCATAGTCTCTAACAAAATTAGGTGCGGATTCTAATAATATTTCAAATCCCTCAGTTTTAAATATATCATATAATTCACTATTTCTAAATCCTGCAAAATATCTTAAATTTAATACTGACATGGTTTCAGATATGGCTGCCATTTCTTCATTGGAATACTTAGATATTTCTAGTAATTGAGTATAATATTTATCATAACTACGTTTTTTAAAAAATTCCCTAGAATAGTTTCTAAAATTAGTTATGTTTTTATCTTCTATTTCATTTTCCCAAGCCCAGTCATATATATTGACTCTAGAACTTTTATAATAATAGCCTTTATTAGGTAAAAAGTTCAATACTCCATATTGATTTGGATATGCAGATAAACAGGAGGTGGCTATATCATATATAATTTTATTATTCTCTTTATGGGATTTTATATCCTGCAAATGTATATGACCTGTTAAAACTAATTCTATATTACAATCTTGAAGGACTTTAATAGTATCTTCATTATTATCTATAGTATAATTTCCGTTGACTACTTCACTATGATCTAATAGGCTATGATGCATTACAGCTAATAATTTTGCATTATTTTCTTTTGCTAAATCACCACATTCCCTAATCCATTCTAAAGTTTTAGGAGAAATCTCTCCCCCCATTTCTGGACCATCCCTAAGTTTATTTCTATTATATTTTGCAGAGTCTAACATTAAAAACCATAGATCCTCAGATGGGGTGGCTAAATAGCTAAGGGAATTTGGATCTCTAGATGCTGCATCCTTATATCCGTAGGCATAGTAAATATTTTCAAATTCCTCAGGGCTAATAGAATCTATTTTAATTAGCTCTTCCTTTTTATATTCTCTAGCCCAAGAATTCTCTATATCGTGATTTCCTGGCAATACTAATACGCAAGTGCCCATTTTTTGGATGGCTTTTAGTTTTTCTGAAAATTCCATATGACTTTCCTTTTCACCATTACAGGTTAAATCCCCTGGGACTATTAATATATCTGGTTTATGGTTCTTTACATCGTATGTAAAGGCATCGAAGATTTCTTCAGAATAATGTATTAGTTTTCCATCTCCTGAATTCAAGAAAGTATCAAAGGCCTCTCCATCATCAAATAGTTTTTTGGACATATAATGAGGGTCAGTAGCAATAAAAACTTTTATATCCTCTCCTGATGGAATTTGACAACAGATATTATTGCATATAAACTGTTTTTTACATCCTACAAAAAACAATACAATTATTATGGATAAAAATACTAAAGATAGTTTTTTTATACCCAATTATCCCACCATCCCTGCATGTATTTTAAAACTATTGATACAATTGTATCATATTTTAATTGAAAATAATTATGAAAGTTTTCAATATAATATTAAACTTAGAAAAACTTATTCGGTGAAATACTAGATATTTGGGTAAATAATTATTAGGGGGCAGCTTTTGGACTTTATTTAGGAGATGGTTCTCAGTGGAAATGAAGAATATAGTGATTTACATAAAGTATATTTTACGACTTTATATTATATATGCACTTTTATTTGGAGTGATAATCTTTGGAATTTACAGGCCTAAAGATAGCGGCTATTTAGATAATCACCCTGTAGATAGGTTTTTTGGAGACAATATATCTCAAGACAAAGTGGCTTTAATAGAGGATAGATATTATTCAGGTTTAGTTAGGGTTGATTTAATTGAAAATGCAGAAGAAACTTTAGATATAAGCTATTATACAATTCATGATGGCATATCCACTGATATTTTTTTAGCCAGTATATTAGAGGCAGCTGATAGGGGAGTTCAGGTAAGATTTATTTTAGATGGGGTATTTCATCATTTGGAGGGAAATTTAGAGGATGTAATATATGCTTTTTCAAATCATCCTAATATAGAATTAAAGTTTTATGAACCCTTTAATATATTAAAACCATGGAGCTGGAACAATAGACTTCATGATAAATTTATTATAGCAGATAATAAATTGGCCCTAATTGGTGGGAGAAATATTGGAGATAAATATTTTGCCAAAGACGATGCGAATATTGAGGTGGTTAATGATAGGGATGTTTTAATTCTAAATACAGAAGTGGAGGATTTTCCTAATTCTGTAATATCTCAAATGGAGGATTATTTTAACTTAGTATGGAACCATGATTATTCAGTATATCCTGGGGAAAATTTAACTGGTAAACAAATTAGAAAAGGGGATGAAAAGGCTGAGGATTTAAAGGACAGACTTGAAAGTATAAAGGTTTCCAATCCAGAGATATTTGAAAATAATTTTAATTGGGAGAAAAACACTTTTCCTACAAAAAAAATCACCTTAATTCATAATCCTATAGAACCCCTAAATAAAGAACCTTGGGTTTATTATGAACTAATTAATTTAGCTAGGAACTCCAAGGATTCTATATTAATGCAAAGCCCTTATATAATTCCTACTAGAGATATGCTTAAAATTTTAGATATAAATAGCATTAAGGCAGAAAATATAGATGTTTTAACCAATTCCCTATATACAAGCCCTAATCCCTTTGCCATAGCAGGGTATATGAATCATAGAAAAGGCATAGTTGATAATAGCACCAATGTATATGAATTCCAAGGGCCTGGCTCTATTCATGCAAAGTCCTATATATTTGATGAAAGAATATCTGCAGTAGGCTCCTTTAATTTTGATTCTCGTTCAGTACATTTAAGTACAGAAACTGTTGTGATTATAGATAGTGAAGAGTTTTCAAATCATTTAAAAGGGGAAATGGAAAAATATATGGGACAAAGTTTAATAGTAGGCGAGGATTATAATTATATAGAAAATCCTAAAGTACAGGCTGGGAAAACCCCTTTTATTAAAAAGGCCATAGTTAAATTGCTTTCCATTGTAGTTTATTTTTTCGGCTTTATGCTATAATGTGGGACAGCGGGGACGGTTCTACTTGTCCCACTTACGCTTAGGATAACAAACAGCCAAATTTTTCAGCGGCCTTTAAAAAATAAGGCTGTTTTTTTATATTACTACAAAACAATGATATAATATACCTTAGATTATATAGGAAAATTATAGGGGGATAAATATGGATATATATGGTGCATTAAAATACTATTTTGGCTATGAGGGATTTAGAAAAGGTCAGGAAAAGTTAATTAGGGGAAGTCTTGAAGGGAAAGATGTATTAGGGGTAATGCCCACAGGTGGTGGAAAGTCCCTTTGTTACCAACTTCCTGCAATTTTAATGAATGGGATTACCATAGTTATATCTCCATTAATATCTCTAATGAAGGATCAGGTAGATTCTTTAAAGGAAATGGGCATAGCTGGAACTTTTATAAATAGCACTTTAAGTCAGGGAGAATTTGCCTCAATAATAAAAGAAATAAAGGAAGATGTATATAAAATAGTCTACGTAGCACCAGAGAGGCTTAATACATATGCGTTTTCGAATTTAGTAAAGGAAATAGATATATCCATGGTGGCTATAGATGAGGCTCACTGTATAAGCCAATGGGGTCATGATTTTAGACCTAGCTATTTGGAAATACCTAAGTTTGTTAATTCTTTAGAGAATAGGCCTGTAGTATCAGCCTATACTGCCACAGCTACAAAGGAGGTAGTGGAGGAAATAAAGAATTTAATAGGATTAAAGGAGCCACTTATTTCAATAATAGGCTTTGATAGGCCAAATTTATTTTATCAGGTAATAAAGCCTAGTAAAAAACTTGATTATTTATTAGATTATCTTGAAAATAATTATACAGAAGAATCTGGAATAATCTATTGTGCCACTAGAAAAACTGTAGAATCTTTAACCAAGAAGTTACAGGAAAAAGGTATTAATGCCATAGGCTATCATGGGGGAATGTACGATGAGATTCGTAGACAAAATCAAGAAGATTTTATATTTAATAATAAAAGAATTATAGTAGCCACCAATGCCTTTGGAATGGGAATAGATAAGCCAGATGTAAGATTTGTAATTCACTATAATATGCCTAAAAATATGGAAGCCTATTATCAAGAGGCAGGCAGAGCAGGAAGAGATGGGGAGCCTAGTGATTGTATATTGCTCTATTCTCCACAGGATATTGTAAAACAAAAATATTTAATTCAAAGCAGCACCTATTCACCTAAAAGGGAAAAGTTGTTGTATACAAATCTTCAATATTTAATAGATTATTGTAATACAAATGAATGTCTAAGGAATAGCATATTAAAATATTTTGGTGAAGAAGTGGAAGGTAAAAAATGTAATAATTGTGGCAATTGTCTAAGTAAATCGGAAATGGTGGATATTACTATAGAGGCTCAGAAAATATTATCCTGCATCTACAGGGTAAGGGAAAAATTTGGAGCTACTATAATAGCACAAATCCTAAGAGGCTCTAAAGCTAAGAGAATACTAGATTTAGGTTTAGATAAATTATCTACCTATGGGATTATGGAAGAATACACAGAAGGGGCAATAAAGGAAATGATTATGGTTCTAGTATCTATGGACTATATTCATATGACAGCAGACGAATATCCTGTTTTAAAACTAACATCAGAATCAAAATTAGTATTAAAGGGAGAGGTTAGGGTTTATCATAAAAAAGATTTAATTGAAACCAAACAATTAAATGAAAGGAAGGCTAATACAAGAAGGACTGTATATTTAGACTATATTGAGAAAAACTATAATAAAGATTTATTTGAAAAGTTAAGGGAATTGAGATATGAAATAGCTAAGAAAAATGCCATAGCCCCATTTATAATATTTCACGATTCTAGCCTAAAGGAAATGGCCACCTATTTCCCTCAGAATAAGGAGGAATTTTTAAATATAAAAGGAGTAGGTATTAAAAAATATGAATCCTATGGAGAACAATTTATAGAAATTATTAGAAACTATGCTGAAGAATGACAAATGAAAGGGACAGTCCCAGACTGTCCCTAATATTTAACTAAACTTCAACCTCATTTTCCAATCTTTTCACTATATTCTCCAATTCAAAAGCCCTAGAGGCCTTAACTAAAATCACAGCATTAGGTTTAATTATTTTCTTTAAGTTTTCCATTACCTCATCATTAGTATCATAGGAAAATACCCTGTTTTCAGGGAAATTTATCTTAGAGGCTTTGGCTAAAGATTTAGACAAAGGTCCTATGGTAATTATATATTCTATTTCACTAGGGTCAATTTCTCTACCGATTTCCTCATGCATTTCAATTTCCTTTTCCCCTAAACCCTGCATATCTCCTAATACTAAAACTTTTTGACTAAATTGTTTCATATTATATAATGTATCTAATGCAGCCCGTAGACTATTGGGATTAGATTTATAGCTATCGTTTAAAATGAAAAATCCATTTGCTTTTATTAATTCATTTCTACTACCAGTTTTATCTACATGGTCTAGACCATATTGAATGTTTTCAAAGGGAATATTAAAATACCTTGCCACTAAAATAGCCCCAGTGGCATTGTAGATATTGTGTTTCCCTAGCATAGGTACAAAATATTCACTTTCTATGGGGGACTTTAATTTAAAATATATTCCACTTTCTTCTAGAGAAGCTAATTCACAGATATAATCGTTATTTTCCCCTATTCCATATTTTAATACATCTTGCTTTATTTCTAAATTCTTCATTTCTTCCCTAAGTATAGGGTCGTCACCTAAACAAACAAATAATCCATTAGGGTCTAATCCATTAATAATATCTAATTTTTCTATCGCTACATTTTCTAGGGTTTTAAACCATTCTAAATGGGCATCTCCAATATTAGTAATCATTGCCACATTGGGTTTTACAATGGAAGTTAGTAATGCCATTTCTCCAAAATCACCTGTACCCATTTCAATTACAGCTATTTCTGTACCTTTTTCTAAGGATAAAATACTAAGGGGTACACCTATATGATTATTTAAATTACCCATGGTTTTTTGAGTTTTATATTGGGTGCTTAAAAGAGCATCCAATATATCTTTAGTGGAAGTTTTTCCATTACTACCTGTAATACCCACTATTTTAGTATCTAATTGTTCCCTATAATTTCTAGCCAAATCTTGAAGGGCCAATAGAGTATCCTCCACTAATATAAATGGGAAATCTATATCTGGTATAGTTTCATTTTTATTCCATAGGCTAGCCACAGCTCCATTTTCAATGGCCTTTTCAATAAATTTATGACCATTGAAAAATTCTCCAATTAATGGGACAAATAATTGGCTTTTCTTTATAGTCCTAGTATCTGTAGATACCCCTTCTATTAGTATATTTTTATATTTTTCCTTTAATCCTTCACCTTTAGACATTCCCTCAATTTCTCTTAAGGTTTTTTTAATCATTAGTCTAGAATCCTCCTACTAGAAATAGATTTTTTTTCATTATATCCTTCAAAGGCTAGATCTATTAACCATTCTACTACTCCACTATAGCTAGTGCCATTAGTAGCACCCCAAAGCACAGGAGTCATGCTAAGTGGTGTAAAACCAGGCATAGTATTTATTTCATTTACTAGAACCTCATTATCATCTGTAACAAATATATCTACTCTTGCTAGTCCTTGACAATTAAGCACTTTAAAGGATTCTACAGCTAATTCGCGAACTCTATTAGCTACTTCAGGTTCAAGTCTTGCAGGTACAACAGGAGTTATACTGCCATCAATATATTTTGCCTCATAATCAAAAAATGCTCTTTCCATAATAAATTCTCCTGAAACAGAAGCCTTAGGATCATTATTTCCTATAACAGAAGTTTGCATTTCTCGACCTACAATTTCTTTTTCTACAATTATTTTTAAATCATAAAGGAAGGCTTCTTTAATGGATTTTTTCAATTCTTCCCTATTGCTGGCTTTATTTATACCTACACTAGAACCAGAATTTGCAGGTTTTACATAGCATGGATAGCCAATTTTTTCTTCTACTTCATCATAAATTTTTTCATTATTTTCTTCCCATTGATAAGATCTAAAAGAGATATATTTAGTTTGAGGAATATCATATTGTGCAAATAAATCTCTAGCCACGACTTTATCCATTGCTACTGAAGATGCCAATACCCCATCCCCCACATATGGAACATTTAATAATTCTAATATACCTTGAATAGTACCATCTTCCCCATTAATTCCATGTAATGCTGGGAACACAACGGCATTTTCTCCTCCTTTAAAATCTTTAAATAAAAATTCTCCTAGAGATTCTGCTATAGATTTTTCAGTTTCTCTTTCTAGATCCTCTGGTTTTTCTATTTTTTCATTACATAGGCCAAGGCTGCACCAAGCACCATCCCTAGTTATATACACAGGATATACATTATATTTTTCTCTATCTAAAGCATTTATAATTGCAGATGCTGATTTTAAAGACACCTCATGTTCTACAGATTTTCCACCACATAATACATAAACATCAATTTTCATAAATTTCTCCTTTCTTATTGAATAGCAACCACTCTTATATTTAAAGTCAATATAGGATCAGGTCATATTAATAATATATTTATTTTTCTATAAAAAATGCTATCACAATGGAAGTTAATAATCAATATGTAAATCTAAGCATTTATTTTTTGTAGAACTAAGATATAATATAGATAGTAATCATATAAAGGTGAAGAAATGAAAAACAAAAAACTATTAGTACTTAGATACTTTATTTTATTAATTTTAATATTTAGTATAATTTCTGAGGAAAATAATAATATTAATGCCTTTGAAATTATATTAATATTATTATTAATAATAAACAATCAAATAAGAATATTTATCTTAGAGGATAAAAAGAAATTAACTTTTCTATCCTGTATGGTAGAATTAGGTCTCTCAGCTATTATATATAAAAATTATGGTGGAGCTTTAATATTTTATTTTATAATTCCAATTATAGATGGGATAATCTTATTAGAAGATAAATTTTCCATTTTATTTAACTTTTTAGCCATGTTTACCATGGTAATTATGAATAAAGATTTAGATACAAATATTCTAATTTACAATATATCTATTGTAGTTATAATTTCCATATTATGCTTTTATATAAAAGAAGAATATTTTAGAGTTTTTAAAGGTCAAGAAATTTATTATAGATTAAAAACTTCAGAGGAAAATCTAATTAAAGCCAATGAGAATTTAGAATTATATGCAGATTCTATTAAAGAATTGACAATTCTTCGGGAAAGAAACAGAATTTCCAGGGAAATACACGATAGTGTAGGCCATAGTCTATCCACAATAATAATTCAATTAGGTGCTATAGAAAAAATTGCAGAAAAAGATGGAAAGCTAGCTTCTGAAATGGCTAAAAATTTAAATGAATTTACAAAGAAAAGTCTAGATGAAATAAGAATTGCACTAAGAGAATTAAAACCAAAGGGACTTGAAAAGTATGAGAATGTACAATTTATAGAAGAATTAATAAGGGAATTTACTAAATTTACAGGAATAGAAGTAAATTTTAAGTTTACAGAAGAAAAGTGGGAATTAAATGAAAAGCAAGCCTTGGCTATATATAGAATAGTTCAAGAATTTTTATCTAATTCCCTTCGCCATGGAAGGGCTAATAAAATCAATATATATTTAAATTATAATGAAGACGAATTAATTTTAACTCTTAAAGACAATGGACAAGGTGTAGACAAATTAGAAAAGGGTCTTGGTCTTACAAATATTTGGGAAAGAGTTGAGGAATTAGGTGGACAAATAGAATATAATAGTAGTATAGGCAAAGGATTTTTACTTAGGGTGGTTTTAAAGCCTATGGAAAACTTAACATTTTAGGAGAATATTATGGGAAAAATTAAGATTTTAATAGTAGATGATGAAAAGTTAATAAGGGATGGACTTAATATAATACTATCTACTTATGAAGATATAGAGGTAGTGGGATTATGTGAAGATGGCTATGATGCCTTAGAATTTTGTAGGAAAAATCCAGTAGATATAATCTTAATGGACATTAGAATGTCAAAATGCGATGGGGTATTAGGCACTAGAATTATTAAAGAAGAATTTGAAGATATAAAAATATTAATCCTCACCACATTTAGTGATATTGAATACATACAAGAAGCATTAAAATATGGTGCCTCAGGCTATCTTTTAAAGGACAGTTCCTACGATTTAATTTATGAGGGAATTAAGGCAGCTATTAAAGGGAATATAGTTGTCCATCCAGAAATTGCAGATAAAATATTGTCCAATATACCAAGGGATAGGGAAAGTACAGGAGAAATTAAAACACATAATCTTACAGATAGAGAAATTACCATAATAAAAGAAATAGCCAAGGGACTTACTAATAAAGAGATAGGAGAGGAATTATATTTGTCAGAGGGGACTATTAAAAATAATATAAGTACTATATTATCTAAATTGCATTTAAGAGATAGAACCCAAATAGCTATATTTGCATTTAAAAATAATTTAATGACTTAAGTCACTATATATAATTACCTAAGACAATAGCTAAACCCCCTTAAATCTTCTATTATATAATTAAGAAGATTAAGGGGGTAATTTTATGGCTTTAATAGAAGTTAAAAATATTACAAAGAAATTTGATGAAAATATTGTATTAGATAATGTTTCTTTTCAGGTAGAAGAGGGGGAAATATTTGGACTAATTGGTCCCAATGGAGCTGGAAAATCCACATTGATAAATATAATAGTAGGCCTTTGGGATTGTGATAAAGGAGATATAATTATTGGAGGCTATGATATAAAAACTGAACCACTTAAAGTAAAAGAACAAATTGGTCTAGTACCTCAAGAAATAGCTTTAATTGATAATGTTTCTGCCTATGATAATTTAGAATTTTTTGGTAGTCTATATGGGCTAAAGGGGAAAGTATTAAAGGAAAGAATAGATGGGGCTTTAGAGATAATAGGCCTTCAGGACAAGAGAAAAGAAAAAGTAAAGAAGTTTTCTGGTGGAATGAAAAGACGTTTAAATATTGCAGCAGCCATTATGCACCATCCTAGGATTTTAATTATGGATGAACCTACAGTGGGAATAGACCCTCAGTCTAGAAATCATATATTTGAATTTACCAAAAAAGCCAATATGGAAAATAAGACTACTGTAATTTATATTTCCCATTATATGGAGGAAGTAGAGGCGCTTTGTAATAATATATTTATTATGGATTTAGGTCAGGAAATAGCCTATGGAGATAAGTTTCAAATTAAATCCCTAATAGGTAGTAGCAATAAAGTAAATTTAAAAGTAGAAAATTATAAAGCTGAAATGTTATTAGATATAAAATCCATGGATGGAGTTTTAGAATGTGCTGAAGAAGGAGAACAGATTAAACTATTAATTAATGAGGACAGTTTTAAATTACAAGCATTACTTAAAATTATAGAAAAAAATTTAGGCGAAATTAAAGGCATTAATTTTGAAGAGCCTTCACTGGAAGAAGTATTTTTGGCATTGACTGGGAAATCTTTAAGGGATTAGGAGGGATAGATAGAATGAAATTTAAAGCTTTTTTAAAACTAACAGCCAAATCTACTATAAAAAATCTACCTAGTATATTATTGACCTTTAGTATATTTCCCATATTTTTGGGGCTTATAATAGGATATTTTCAAAAGGATATTTTTACTCCTTCAGTGGAGGACCCTATTATGAAGGTGAATATAGTAGATGAAGATAATACAATCCAATCTAAAAATTTAATAAAATTTTTAAATAGTGAAGAAATAAAAAAAATCATAGAAATAGATGAAGTGAAATCTAAATATGAATTAATTATTCCAAATGGTTATGAAACTAGTTTATTAAATAGTAGTGAATCTAATGTAGAAATCCATGTTAAAAAAGATGGTTCAGTAAGGCGAGCCGAAATACTAGGAGATATAATAGATAGATATAATGCAGCAATTAGTGAAGGGCTATATATAGAAGATAAAATTGAGAAGGCAAGTATTTCTCAAGAGGAAATAGAGACTATAGGAAGGAAAATATTTGCAGCATATAATACAGAATTAATAGAAAATAAATTAATTAAAAATAAAAAATCTTTAACCTCCTATGAACATACATCTATTATTTATTTATCTTATATGTTACTTTTAGTTTTACTGTCTTCAAATAGTGGCAAAGAAGGGACTGATGAATTTCACAATAGAATTATGTCAACGCCTATTACAAAAATCCAATATTTTAAATATAATCAAGGGACTTTTTATTTTTTTGCATTGTTTTTAAATATATTGTATGTGATGGCTTATAGAATTTCTGGGCTTTCATTTCAAGGCTCTTTGCTTATTTTAATATTAATTATATTAGCCCAAACTCTTTTAATCTCATCTTTATCAGGATTTATAACAGCATTTTTTAAGAAAAAGTTTATAACACCCATATTATCTGTTTTAATGATAGTACAGCTTCTGCTAGGGCTTACTTCTCCTAATGTAGAGAGTACGAATTTTGAATTCTTAAAATTAATAGCTAAAAAATATTCGCCAGATATTTTAATTAGTTCTACCTTTAGAAACTATTTAGTTTATAATAATTTAGATTCTATAAAATTCAATCTAATTTTAATAATATTAGTCTCTGTAGCACTATATATTCTTAGCTTACTAAAATTGAAATGGGGTGGTAATTATGAAAATCCTGAGGCTTAGTTATGTAAATTTAAAAAGAATGAGTAAAAATAAAGGTAATTTAGTTTTAATGTTTATAATGCCCTTGGTGATAATTTTGGGAATACATTTTACGACTAGTAATACAGACCATAATTTAAGTATAGATGCGGCATTTAATATAGAAGACAAAGGTGAATATGGGGAAGAAGTCCTCAAAAGTATTGGGTTTGAAGGAGATATTTTTTATAATGATAATGGAGCATTAAAACTTTTAGAGGAAAATAAAATAGTAGCCCTGTATACCATACCAAGTGATTTTACTGAAAAGATAAAAAGCGGAGAAAAGCCCCAGATAAAAACTTATAAAAAAGAAGAAGGCAATGTTACCACGTCTTTAGAAATAAAGTTAAATGATGAAATCAATAATAAAATAAAAGAAGAAATACTTTTAAAGCACAATATAATAAAAGACAAAGGAGAATTGTATAAATTTAAGGGGAGAACCCTAATACAGGATGAAGATACTAGTAGTATTAGTGGGGACTCCTATATGGCAATACTTATGATAATCTATTTTATTATTCTATCCTCTACTGGAATAGGGGAAGAAATAATAAAATTAAAAAAACAAAATATATTATTTAGGGCTATGACTACTGCCAATAAAGGTTATGAAATAATGGGTTCTCTATTTTTGTCCACATTGTTCCTTTTAGTAGGCTCTAATTTATTAGTACTGATTTTAACTAAAATAATAATGGGATATAGTATTAAAAGTTTTTTTGTAGTATTTCTAAATATAGTATTGGCTTCCATGTTTTCCATTACCTTGACTATATTTTTAATTAGAATATCAGAAGACCTAACTTTTGTAAGTATGACCACTGCTATATATTCTGTAGCTAGCTTTTTCCTAAGTATGATAGCTGCATCTTCAGATTTTTATTCTGATGTACCTAATGCTATAATAAATCTAGGAAAGTTCATGCCTCAGTATTGGCTAATGGACAGTATAGAAAACTCAAGTTTATTTCCCAATGTATTGGTATTAGGACTTATGATATTGACGTTGTTTACTGCAGGAAGTTATAGATTTAAGGATTTTGTGAATAAAGGATAAAAAATTGAGGAATAGTTATTGACATATGTCATAAATAAGATATAATAGAATTGAAAATAACATATGTCAGAAACTATAAGGGGGCGAATAGCATGCCAAGAAATACGCTCCAATTATTTCTGATTAGAATTGAGGTGATAAAATTATGGCAAGACCGATGAAGTGGAGAAAAGTCTGCTGCTTACCTGAGAGCAATAAATTTGGGCCTCTTGATTCACCTTCAGATTCAAAAAACTTTGTAAATATGACAGTAGACGAGTATGAAGCCATAAGGCTTATTGATTTAGAGGGTTTTACACAAGAAGAATGTGCCAAACAGATGAATGTCGCTCGTACTACCGTCCAAGGTATTTATATCGAGGCCAGGAAAAAGCTGGCTGAATCATTAGTAAATGGAAAGGTGCTATTGATTGAGGGCGGTGAATACCGACTTTGTGAGGGATTAGAGAATGGTTGTAGTCGTGGCTGCCATAAGCATAAGCGTGGTCGATGCTTTACCAATAATGAGGATTGAAAATTATTTACACAAAAAGAGAACGGAGGATTCTGATGAAAATAGCAATTCCAGTAGATGAGAAAACTTTGGAGTCAAATGTATGTGTTTCCTTTGGACGTACTCCATATTTTCTTATTCATGATACAGAAACTAAGGAAAGTGTATTTATTGATAATAGTGCGGCGGCAAGCACGGGTGGTGCTGGGATTAAAGTTGCACAAATGATAGTAGATAACAAAGTAAATGTTTTGCTCACTCCCCGATGCGGAGAAAATGCTGCCGATGTACTCAAATCTGCTGATATTAAAATATTTAGAACCATATCCGCTTCAGCAAAGGATAATATTGATAATTTCATTGATGGAAAACTTTCTTTGCTGGATGAAATTCATGCCGGATTTCATGGGCACGGGGACAATTAATATGAAAATAGCTGTGCTAAGCGGCAAGGGCGGCACAGGGAAGACGCTGGTATCGGTGAACTTAGCTGCGATAGCGAAAGAATCGACATATATAGACTGTGATGTAGAAGAACCAAATGGACATCTGCTTTTTAAGCCTGAAGGAGTTCAGGAGGAAGAAATATCAGTGAAAATTCCAAAAGTGAATAATGAACTATGCAATGGATGCCGAAAATGCATTGATTTTTGTAAATTTAACGCCCTTGCCTATATCAAAAATAAACTGATTGTTTTTGATGAGGTTTGCCACTCCTGCGGCGGCTGCATCATGCTTTGTCCTGAAAAGGCACTAACAGAGAAGGAGAAGGTTATTGGCAAGATTCAAAAAGGAAATTCAGGAGGGGTAACAATATACACAGGAATATTAAACACTGGTGAAGCTTCAGGTATTCCTATTATAAAAAAGCTGCTTGCTAAGGAAAAGCTGGAAACAAATAAACAGATTTTTATTGACTGCCCTCCCGGAAGCGCCTGTATTGTAATGGAAAGCATCAAAGATGCAGATTACTGTATATTAGTGGCTG
>DAIMNI010000043.1:0-19465 GCA_036720245.1 Tissierellia bacterium
TATCCCAAGCTCCACCCGAGTTTGCCATAAATATGGCCATTAGAACTCCTGTAACTAATGCACCTGCCAATAGTCCACCTAGTGCTTCTGCACCTAATAATAATCCTACCAATACTGGTACTACTACTGACATTATTCCTGGCACTACCATTTCTCTTAAGGCTGCCCTAGTTGATATATCTACACAGGTATTGTATTCTGGAGTAGCTTTTCCTTCCATTATACCTGGAATTTCTCTAAATTGTCTTCTAACTTCTTCAATCATGCTAAAAGCTGCCTTACCTACAGCTTCCATAGTCATAGCTGAGAATAAGAAGGGTAGCATTCCACCAATGAACATTCCTGCAATTACTGCTGGTGTAGTTAGGTCAATGCTTGATAATTCAACTGCTTGAGTATAGGATGCAAATAGCGCTAAAGCTGTTAATGCCGCTGAACCTATGGCAAATCCTTTACCTACTGCTGCCGTAGTGTTTCCAACAGAGTCTAATTTATCTGTTATATCTCTAACTTCTTCTGGTAATTCACACATTTCTGCAATACCACCAGCATTATCAGCTATAGGACCATAAGCGTCTACTGCAATAGTCATACCTGCTGTAGATAACATTCCTACCGCTGCTAAAGCTATACCGTATAATCCTTCAGCTGGATTACTTAATCCATTAGATGCATAAAATGCAATTAATATTCCTATGGCTATTACTATTATAGGGCCTCCTGTAGACATCATACCTACAGATAATCCACCTATAATATTAGTACTAGCTCCTGTTTCAGATTCACTAGCAATTCTCCTTACTGGATCGTGATCCGCTGAGGTATAGTATTCAGTGATTCTTGCAATAATTAAACCTACTGCTAAACCTGATAAAATAGCTATAAAAGGTTTGTTTGAATCTAATATACCCCTGCTTAAGAAAAATGCCATTACTATAGTTATAACTGATGAAACCAAAGTACCATTGTTTAATGATTTTTGAGGATCCTTATCTCCTCTTACAAAATAAACCCCTATTATGGATGCAATTATCCCTACTGAAGATAATGCCAATGCAAATTTAACTCCCTTGTCTCCAAAAGCAGCTAATCCTAAAGTGATAGCTGAAATTATAGCTCCTACATAGGATTCAAATAAATCTGCTCCCATACCTGCTACGTCCCCTACATTATCCCCTACATTGTCCGCAATTACTGCAGGGTTTCTTGGGTCATCCTCTGGAATTCCTGCTTCTACTTTTCCTACTAAGTCTGCCCCCACATCTGCCGCCTTAGTATATATTCCTCCACCAACACGAGCAAATAATGCTATTGAAGATGCCCCTAAACCAAATCCTGTTACAATTTCTGGATCAGGAAATAGTATGTAGAGCACAGATACTCCTAATACACCTAGCCCAACTACTGACATTCCCATTACTGCCCCACCTGAAAAAGCTACATTTAAAGCCTTATTCATACCACTTTCCATAGCTGAATTGGCAGTTCTTACATTGGCTTTAGTAGCCACCTTCATTCCTATATATCCTGCTAAGGCTGAGAAAAGTGCTCCTACTAAGAAAGATATAGCTGTTTGCCAATTTATAGTGAAAGTTAATATAATAAATAAAGCAATCACAAAAATAGATAGTACTATATATTCCCTTTTTAAAAAAGCCATAGCTCCTTCTTCTATATATGAGGCTATTTCTTTCATTCTATCATTTCCAGGATTTATCTTTCCAATGGAATTTGCCTTAAAATATGCAAATATTAAGGCTACTATACCGACTATTGGTGCAACTACTATTGCAAAATCCATTTTACATATACCTCCTAATTTTTTATTGAATGGCTGCAAGAGCTATTGCAGATATCATAAATATTATTGCTGAAACTGTGGTTATTCTTCCAAGCATGGCTTCTAATGTCTTTGACCTTGATTTTCCAAAAAACCTATTAGTACTTCCACCATAAGCCGCTCCTAAACCTTCTGATTTACTTTCTTGAAACAATACTGCTACAATTATAGAGATACCAGATATCAACAATAAAGCTGAAAATAAAATTACCATATGCCCACCTCCTATATCTACAATGGATAATATATATTATATCATATCATAAGCAATATTATTTTAGCATAAGGGACGTTTAAAATCAATAGTAGATAAAAATAAACCCCCTTGAAATGACAAAAAGACCACTTCTTCAGTGGTCTTTTTATTTCTATCCTCTTTTTAGGGAATATTAATTATTTTTTTATATTATAAAATGCGTTTCTTCCACTATATCTAGCAGTTTCGCCTAGAAAATCTTCAATTCTCAATAATTGATTATACTTTGCTACTCTATCTGTTCTAGAAGGTGCACCTGTTTTAATTTGTCCTGCATTAGTAGCTACTACTAAATCTGCTATGGTAGTGTCTTCAGTTTCTCCAGATCTATGGGATACTACTGCTGTAAACCCGTGAATCTTTGCCATTTCTATAGTATTTAAGGTTTCAGTTAAGGTTCCTATTTGATTTAGTTTTACAAGTACTGAATTAGAAATACTTTCATTTACTCCTCTTTCTAATCTCTTAGTATTTGTAACAAATAAATCGTCCCCTACTAATTGGATTTTATCTCCTAATCTTTTAGTTAGTTTATCCCAACCTTCCCAATCTTCCTCTGCTAATCCATCTTCTATGGAAATAATTGGGTATTTGTTTACTAAATCTTCGTAGTAGGCAATCATTTCATCTACATTTAATTCTCTGCCTTCCCCTTCTAATACATATACTTTTCTTTTTTCATCATACATTTCTGTAGCTGCCACATCTATTGCTAAATATATATCTTCTCCTGGAGTATATCCAGCTTTTTCTATGGCTTCCACTATGGTCTTTAGGGCTTCTTCATTACTGGATAGATTTGGTGCAAATCCACCTTCATCACCTACTGCTGTATTTAAGCCTTTGGATTTTAGTACAGATCTTAAATTATGGAATGTTTCTGCACCCATTCTTAAAGCTTCTCTAAAGTTTGTAGCACCTACTGGCATTATCATAAATTCTTGTATATCTACATTATTATCAGCATGTTCTCCACCATTTAGTATATTCATCATTGGAACTGGTAATGTTTTTGCATTTACCCCACCAATATAATTAAATAAAGGCATTCCTAGTTCATCTGCTGCAGCTCTAGCTACTGCCAAGGATACTCCAAGTATAGCATTAGCACCTAGTTTTCCTTTGTTTTCAGTGCCATCTAATTCAATTAATCTCATATCTATACCTATTTGATCATATACGTCCATTCCTATGATTTCTTCTGCAATAATATTGTTTACATTGTCTACTGCATTCATAACACCTTTTCCTAAATATCTGGACTTGTCTCCATCTCTTAATTCTACTGCTTCAAAAGCTCCAGTACTAGCTCCTGATGGAACCAATGCTCTACCAAAACCATCAAATTCTGTCCAAACTTCTACTTCTACTGTAGGATTCCCTCTAGAATCTAATACTTCTCTTGCATATATATCTGTAATCATACTCATATTTTTTCCCTCCATTTATTCAATTGACAATTTACAGTTGACAATTGACAATTATCTGGGTCTATCTTTAGGGTCTTCTTAGCGACCAAGGTCGCCCCTACCAAGACCTAAAAACTCAATCCAAATAATTGTACATTGTATTAAATTGTCAATTGTCCATTGTCAATTGTTAATTAAACTAACGCCTTCCATTTCACCTGGTTTTTCTAAATTCATCATTTCTAATAGTGTAGGGGCTAGGTCTGCTAATATCCCTTCTCTTAATTCTACATCTCCCTCACCTATCATAATCAATGGTACTTTATTTGTAGTATGGGCTGTAATAGGTGAATTGTCTTTTTCATTTATTAGCATTTCTGCATTGCCGTGATCAGCAGTGATTATGGCTTTACCGCCTTTTTTCTCTAATAGTTCTATTATTTCACCTAAGCAGCTATCTACTGTTTCTACAGCCTTTACTGCTGCTTTTACTATTCCAGTGTGCCCTACCATGTCGGAGTTGGCAAAATTTAATATAATTAAATCATATTTATCCATATTTAGTCTATTTAATACTTCATCCTTTACTTCTATAGCAGACATTTCTGGTTTTAAATCATAGGTAGCTACTTTAGGAGATGGGATTAATGCTCTATCTTCATTTTCATAAGGTTCTTCTCTACCACCATTAAAAAAGAAAGTTACATGAGCATATTTTTCTGTTTCTGCAATTCTAAGTTGGGTTTTCCCTAAACTACTAATATATTCTCCTAGGGTGTTTTCTGGTTTTTCAGATTTAAATGCTATATGAACATTTTCTATAGTTTTATCGTATTCTGTCATAGTAACAAAGAAAGTATGGACTTTTTTCTTCCTTTCAAAGCCTTCAAAATCTTTATCTACTATAGCCCTAGTTATTTGTCTTGCCCTATCTGGCCTAAAATTAAAGAATATAATAGAATCCTCATTATCTATGGTAGTGGTGGGTTTCCCATTTTCTGTAATTACAGTTGGAATTACAAATTCATCTGTTATATCTTCACTATAAGATTTTTCTATAGCTTTCACAGCAGATGTGTCTTCTTTGCCCTCACCTAAAAGAAGAGCATTATAGGCAAGCTCTGTTCTTTCCCATCTTTTATCTCTATCCATGGCATAATATCTACCAGATACTGTGGCTATTTTTCCTACACCAATTTCTTTTATTTTTTCTTCTAATTCTATTAAATCTCCCTTTCCAGCTGTAGGCGGTACATCTCTACCATCTAAAAATGCATGAATGTATACATCCCTAAAATTTTCCCTTTTGCATAATTCTAATAATGCATAAAGATGAGTATTATGAGAATGTACTCCACCTGCTGATACTAAGCCCATTATATGGAGTTTAGAGTGATTTTCTTTTGCGTTATTTATGGCCTCTAGGAATTCCTCTTTTTTAAAGAAATCTCCATTTTCTATATTTTTACTTATATTAGTTAGTTCTTGATAAATTATTCTTCCTGCTCCAATATTTAAATGGCCAACTTCAGAATTACCCATTTGACCTTCAGGTAGTCCAACAGCCATTCCACTAGCTTCTAGTTTAGTATTAGGATATTCCTTCATAAGTCTATCAAAATTTGGAGTATTGGCTAAATATATTGCATTTCCATTATATTCTTTTCCAATTCCCCATCCATCTAATATTATTAACATTACTGGTTTTTTCATAGTTTTTCCTCCAACTAATGGTTCACTAGTTTAACAAAATCCTCCGCTACTAAACTAGCACCTCCAACTAATGCTCCATCTATATCTTCTTTTCCCATTAATTCAGCTATGGTCTGTGGTTTTACACTTCCACCATATTGTATTCTAATATTTTCTCCTGTGTTTTTATCATATTTTTCTGCAATTATATTTCTAATAAATTTGCACATTTGATTTGCATCATCACTAGATGCAGTTTTCCCTGTGCCTATAGCCCATATAGGTTCATAGGCTATAACTATTTTTTCTATATCTTTAATATCTATATCTTCAAAAGCCTTTAGTACTTGTTCTCTTACTATTTTCTCTTCATGTCCAGCTTCTCTTTCTTCTAAAGTTTCTCCTACACATACTATGGGCTTTATATTGTGTTTTAAGGCTGTTTTAATTTTTTTATTTACTGTTTCATCTGTTTCATTAAAATATTGCCTTCTTTCAGAATGACCAATTATACAATAATCTATTCCAATTTCCCTTAGCATTAAAGGAGAAATCTCTCCAGTATAGGCACCCGATTCTTCCCAATGAAGATTTTGAGCGCCTAATTTTATATCGGTGTTTTCTAAGGCCTTTTTTACTTCATTAAGACTTGTAAAAGGAACACATACTACTGCTTCTACATTTTCATTTAAACTATGTTTTTTAATTTCATCTATTAAAGCAAGGGACTCAGAAATTGTATTATTCATTTTCCAATTCCCTGCAATTATTGGTTTTCGCATATTTACCCCCTATTTATCTTCAATGGCTGCAATTCCTGGTAATTCTTTTCCTTCCAAAAATTCTAAAGAGGCTCCTCCACCTGTGGAAATATGAGTCATTTTATCTCCAAGACCTGCTTTTTCTACAGCTGATGCACTATCTCCACCACCTACTATAGTAACAGCATCAGAATCAGCCATGGCACGGCCTACGGCCTCTGTACCTTTTTTAAAGTTTTCCATTTCAAATACTCCCATAGGTCCGTTCCAAACTATGGTTTTAGCATTTTTAATTTCTTCTGAAAATAGTTTAATGGTCTCTTCTCCCATATCCATTCCCATCATATCTGCTGGAATATTGTCAAATTTAACTGTTTTAAATTCTGTATCATTTTTAAATTCCTTAGCCACTACAACATCTACTGGTAATAGGAGTTTTACTTGCTTTTCTTCTGCCTTTTTAAGTAATTCATTTGCTAAATCTAGTTTATCTTCTTCTAATATGGAATTTCCTATTTCATAGCCCTGAGCTTTTAGGAAAGTATAGGCCATTCCTCCGCCTATTAATATAGTGTCTACTTTATTAAGTAAATTTTCGATTACTCCAATTTTATCAGATACCTTTGCTCCGCCTAATATGGCTACAAAAGGTCTTTCTGGATTTTCTAGTGCTTTGCCCATTACTGTAATTTCCTTTTCCACCAAATAGCCTACTGCTGATGGCAATTCATTAGAAATACCTACATTAGAAGCATGAGCTCTATGACTAGTGCCAAAGGCATCATTTACATATAAATCAGCAAGGCTTGCCAATTCTTTAGAGAAATTCTCTCCATTTTTTTCTTCTTCTTTCCTAAATCTAGTGTTTTCTAATAATACTACATCTCCATCTTTCATATTAGAAACTATATCTTTTACATTATCAGATACTACATTATCATCTTTTGCAAATATTACTTCCTTTTTAAGTAGCTCTGACAATCTATTAGCTACTGGTTCTAAAGAAAACTTTGGATTTGGCTCTCCCTTTGGTCTGCCTAAATGAGACATTAGAATTACCTTTGCACCATTTTCAATTAGATACTCTATAGTTGGTAGAGAACTAGTAATTCTTCTATCATCTGTAATATTCCTATTATCGTCCATAGGAACATTGAAATCACATCTAACTATTACTTTTTTCCCTTGAACTTGTAAATCTTTTAAGGATTTTTTATTTAACATAGTATCACCCTTTCTTAAATTGACAATTTTTCAAACGTTAGGGACAGTCCCTAACGTTTGATTTCAAATGAAAGGGACTGTCCCTTTCATTTGATTTCCCATTAACTTATTTATTAGCTATCATAGCGGCTAAGTCTACTACTCTTGATGAGTATCCCCATTCATTATCATACCAGGATACTACTTTTACCATATTGTCTATTGCCATAGTGGATAGTCCATCTACTATTGAAGAACGTGGATCTCCTTTATAGTCTATAGATACTAGTGGTTCTTCTGAATAGCCTAGTATTCCTTTCATTGATCCTTCAGCTGCTTCTTTTAATGCTTTATTTACTTCTTCTGCTGTAGCTGGTTTTTCTACTTCGAAAACTACGTCTACTACGGATACTGTTGGAGTAGGTACTCTCATGGCAAACCCGTTTAATTTACCTTTTAATTCTGGTATAACTAATGCTACTGCTTTAGCTGCTCCAGTTGTAGTTGGTATTATAGATTCTGCTGCAGCTCTAGCCCTTCTTAAGTCCTTATGTCTTTTATCTAATATTTGTTGATCATTAGTATAGGAATGAACTGTAGTCATTAAACCTTTTTTAATGCCAAAATTATCTAATATTACTTTGGTTACTGGTGCTAAACAGTTTGTAGTACAGGATGCATTGGATATAATATTATGATTTGCTGCATCATATTTGTCTTCATTTACACCTAATACTATAGTAATATCTTCATTTTTAGCAGGTGCTGTAATTATTACTTTTTCTGCTCCTGCACTTAAATGCTTTGAAAGTCCTTCTCTGTCTCTAAAGGCTCCAGTAGAGTCAATTACAAGTTCTACACCTAATTCTTTCCATGGTATTTCAGCTGGATCCCTATGGTCTACTCTTTTTATTTTCTTTCCATTGATTATAAAACCATCTTCTACTACTTCTACAGTTCCATTAAATTTACCATATAGGGAATCATATTTAAATAAATGAGCTAGAGTATTTAAATCTCCTGATGCATTTAATGCTACTATTTCAAAATCCTCTACATTTTCTTCAAAGTAAATTCTTAAAACATCTCTTCCTATTCTTCCAAATCCACTTAATCCTACTTTCATTGACATAAAAATTCCTCCTTAAAAAATAATATTTATTTTAAAGCTAACTAGTAGCTTATTTACATATTTTAATTATTTTCCTAGCAGCTCCCTCATCTGTAATTATAGTCATGTTTTTTCTAAGGGATGCTATGGAAATAATGGCTTCTGCTTTTTTCTCCCCCCCTGCCACTCCTATGACCTTCGGAATTTTTTGAAATCCTTCTAGTGAAAGCCCAATTGTAGGGGATTCCCATATTTCTCCCCCATTTATATCAAAATAATGGCCAAAAGCCTCAGCTACAGCTCCTTTTTCAATTAACTGGGCAATTGCCTCTTGAGACAACTGTCTCCTTTCTGCCATTATATCTGCTCTACCCATTCCAAATACTAATATATCCATATTGCCTATTAATTCTAAGGCTTCCCTTACATCGGCTATTGATAGCACTGCATCTAGGGCTTTTTTATCTATATTGTCAGGTATATGTAACAGACTATAATTTCCATCTAGTTTTTTAGCAAGTTTTGCTGCAATACTATTGGATTGGGTTTCTACATTTTTACCTAAGCCTCCTCTAGCGGGAGTTATAATTATATTATTGGCTACTTTACCCATTGGCATTTCATTAGCTACATAGGCCATAGTAGAGCCTCCAGTTATTCCAATAATATTATTATCTTTAATCATTTTTTTAAGATATATAGAAGTATTTTTCCCCATATCTTTTAATACTAAACTATTATCATCAGAATCTCCTGGTATTATTATTATTTTTTCCACACCTAATACTTTTTTTAATTTATCCTCTAATTCTGTAATACCCTTTAATTGATAAATTACACCGGATAGACTATTAATTATTTCTCTACCTTCTTCAGTTATATACATACCTGTTGTTTCTATATTTAGTAGTCCCTGTTCCCTAAGTAAATTTACTTCTGTCCTAATAACTCTCTCTCCCATATTTAATTTATGAGCTAAATTTCTTCTTCCTATTGGCTGGTTATAGTATATGGCTCTTAAAATATTATATCTAGTTTCCAATAACTCCAAAATTTCAGGAACTATTTTTTTTTGGATTTCAATTAAATCTGTCATAAAAACACCTCAATGAGTTTAGTGAATATTAGTATATGAATAATTTCAGTTTTTATCTATGGGACTTATCTTGCCCATAATGTTCGTTTTTTGTCCCAGTTGAAATAAAAAAAATAAGCTTCTAGCTATATATTATTATAAACTATTGTTTTTTATTTTTCAAGTGTATAAACAAAAATAAAAGGTGGCAAACAAAATGTCCCCTTGCCACCTTTTAATAACGTTTTCTTAAATTGGAGGCTGGTATTTCTAATTCATCTCTATACTTTGCTACTGTTCTTCTAGAAATACTAATGCCTTTATTTTTCAATATGTCTGCTATTTTTTGATCACTTAAGGGAGCTTTAGGATTTTCATTTTCTACTATATCTTTAAGCATAGATTTTATAGAAGTAGAAGACATATCTCCTTGATTTGTAGTAAGTCCACTGGAGAAGAAAAACTTTAATTCAAATATTCCCCTAGGAGTTTGCACATACTTTCCATTTGTAGCCCGGCTTACAGTGGATTCGTGCATATCTATATCTTCAGCTATCTCCTTTAAGGTTAATGGTTTCAAGCCTTTTTCCCCCATTTCAAAAAAATCTTTTTGAAATTTCAATATGGATTCTATCACTTTGTATATAGTCATACGCCTTTGTTCTATGGAACGAATTATCCACATGGCAGAATTTAACTTCCCCGTAAGATACTCTGTAGCATTTGGGTCTTTGTTTTGAATCATCATATCTTTATAAAAGCTATTGATATTAATCCTTGGCCCTGTTATATCATTTAATAAAATAATATATTCTCCATCAATATATTCAATAGTAGCATCTGGAACTATATATTTTACTTGATCCCCAGAACCTGAGAATGCCCTACCTGGTTTAGGCTCTAAGGTTTTTATATAATCACATATATTTTGAATTTCAATTATATCTATGTCTAATTCCCTAGATATTTTAGATAATCTATTGCGGGCTATATCTTCTAGATGATTTTCAATAACTTTTTCTACATTGGGATTTTTATCCTTATCTCTTTTTATTTGAATAAGCAAGCATTCCCTTAAATCCCTAGCCCCTACACCTAAGGGTTCGAATTTTTGAATCAATGATAAAACCTTTTCCACCCTATTAATATCTATTTCTAAATATGAAGAAATTTGTTCTGTGGTAGTGATTAAATATCCATTTTCATCTATATATTCAATTAATATTTCACCTATTTTTTTATCCTTATTGCTTATATCTAATACATTTAATTGAAAAAGTAAATTATCTTTTAGAGATGGTGAATAAGTAATAAAATTTTCATAATTATATTCTTTAATATTTCTATTTCTTTCAGGCCTATAGGATGTATTTTCCGATTTATCAATAAATTCTTTCCAATCTATTTCATCTTTTTCTTTAGCATAATCGTCTATATTTTCATGATCTTCTGGAATACTATTTAGTTCTAGCAAGGGATTCTCTTCTATTTGCTGTTCTAAATATTCGTTTAATTCTAAACTGGTAAATTGGAGTAATTCAATAGCTTGTCTTAATTCTGGTGTCATAACTAATTTTTGTACTTGTTCAAGGGTTAAATCATAACCTAATTTCATTAAGCTCACTCCTACCATTATTATAATATTAATAAATAAATATTCATCTGCTAATATTATTATACCAAAATACTTGGAAAACACAAAATCATTTTAAAATGAAAATGGGACAAAGAGAGCCATCCCCTTTGTCCCATTATTTACCTTTGCGCTTTATCATAAGGAATTCCTTCTGCCTTAGGTGCTCTAGATTTCTTGGATGTAAATGCTAATACTACCATAGTAGCCACATAAGGTAACATTTTATAGTAAGTCTGTTCAATACCCAAATTGTATAAAAATGGTATTAATGAAACAGAATATGCCAATGTTCTAAATAGTGAAAAGAACAAAGCTGCAAAAAATATTTTTATTGGTCTCCACTGTCCGAAGATCATTACTGCTAAAGCTAGGAAACCAAATCCTGCTACTCCCGTATGGCCATTTACATTTCCATCCATTACACCAACAGAATAAAAGAAACCTCCAATTCCGCCCAATATGCCTGAAATACTAGTACCTGCATATCTCATTTTATATACATTGATACCTACTGAATCAGCTGCATGAGGGTGTTCACCACAGGCTCTTAATCTTAGCCCAAATTTTGTTTTATAAAATACTAAAACTGCTATAATAAAAAACAATATACTAAGTGGAACTGTTAAATAAGTCCTCTGGAAAAACATAGGACCTAAAACAGGTATTTTACTTAAGCCAGGTATTTCTTTAATATAAAAATTCATGCTAGTTGTTATACCATCAGAATTAAAAGTCATTTTTGAAAATAATAATATAGCTGCTGGAATTAACATATTAAGAGCAGTTCCTGTAATAACCTGATCTGCTTTCATATTAACTGCAGCAAAGGATAATAGCAATGAATATAATAGACCTGCTGCTGCTGCAATTAACATCCCAAGCAATAATACGACTTGAGGGCTCAATCCTAAGTCTTGAACAGCATAAACAAATAAGGCCCCAAAAAAGGCACCAAAAAGCATTATGCCCTCAAGAGCAATATTTACAATGCCTCCTACTTCACTAAACATACCACCTAATGCTACAAGTAGCAATGGCATTGCAACAGGAAGCATATTTTGAATTATATAATAAAGAGTCTTCATTGTTTTGCCTCCTTTGCATCATTGGGTACTTCTTTTTTCCCAATATTTCTTTTAAAGAATCTAGCTAAGGCTTCGTTCATAACTGCAGCAAATGCTGAGAAATAAATGATAACTGCTATAACCACATCTATTATTTCTGGCTTATAACCTACAAGGCTAGTTAGGGTACCTCCTCTTTGTATATGGGATATAAATATTGCAGAGAATATAATCCCTATTGGATGGGAACCCCCTAGAAGTGCAACGGCTATACCATTGAAACCATTAGCTGCAATAATATTAGCAGGTTCATAGGTCATACTACTGCCTGCAATAGCTGATGGTGCAAGTATGGCAAAGGCTCCGCCTAGGCCTGAAAGGCCACCAGCAATTATCATAGTTAAAATAATATTTTTCTTACCATTCATTCCAGCATATTCACTGGCAAATTTATTAAAACCTGTTGCCTTTAATTCATAGCCAAAGGTAGTTTTCTCAAGTATAATGTAAAGCACAATACCAATAGCAATTGCAAAAATAATTCCAAAGTTTACATTAGAACCCTTTATGCCAAGTGATGGGATTTGTGCCCCTTGTGGTAAATACTTAGTTCTAGCTTGGTCAGCTCTAAACATTACAGAACTTTTTTGAACTGCCATATCTACCAAATACATTCCAATATAATTAAACATTATAGATGTAATTACTTCATTTACATTTAGTAATGCTTTGAAAATGCCAGGTATAAATCCCCAAAGCATTCCTCCTACCATACCTGCCAAAATAGCTATTACCCAATGTATACTTGGAGGCAATTTCCACATAAAACCTACATACAGTGCAAAAAATATTCCCATAGTATATTGTCCTGAGGCACCTATATTAAATAAACCCATTTTAAATGCAAATCCAACTGATAGACCAGTCATTAATATTGGTGTAGCAAAATAAAATACGTCCCAAATACGACTAAATCCCCCCAGGGTTATATATTTAAAACCTGCTCCTGCACTTTCTGGTTTAGCAATGAGCATTACAATAAAACCAAAGATCAAGCCCAGTATAATAGCCATTAATGCTGAGGAAAATGAAGCAAATCCACTACCCTTGAACATTTTTTTAAAGTTAAATTTGTTTTTATTTGAATTTGTTTTATTCTGCATTGTTAATCTCCTTTATTACATCCCGTTTTGCACCTGACATATAAAGCCCAAGTTCCTGAACATTTGTAGTTTTAGGATCCAATTCCCCTACAATTTCACCTTCATGTATGACTAAAATACGATCAGAAACATTCATTACTTCATCTAATTCTAATGATACTAGGAACACTGCCTTACCAGCATCTCTACTGGCTATTAATTGTTTGTGTACATATTCTATAGCCCCTACATCTAGGCCCCTAGTAGGCTGTACTGCCACTAGAAGATCATGTTCTTTATCTATTTCCCTTGCAATAATTGTCTTCTGCTGGTTGCCACCTGACATAGACCTAGCCTTAGTTACAGACCCTTGCCCAGATCTAATATCATAATTGTCTATAAGTTTCTCTGAATACTTTCTCACTGCGTCAAATTTAATAAATCCATTCTTCTGAAACTCATTTTCCCAATATCTTTGTAATACTAAATTTTCCTCTAATTTATAATCTAGAACCAATCCATATTTATGCCTATCTTCTGGAATATGACTCATACCTTGAATGGATCTTTCACGAATAGAGGCCTTAGTTATATCTTTACCCTTAAGAATAATGCTACCAGAGTCAACTCTATCTAATCCTGTCAATGCATTTACCAATTCAGTTTGTCCATTTCCATCAATACCTGCTAGGCAAACTATTTCCCCTGCCTTGATATCAAAGGATATATTCTTTACTGCATCTTTTTTGTGGATTTTAGATGACACATTTAAATTTCTAACGGACAATACTACATCCTTTGGTTTGCTTTCTTTTTTATTTATTTTAAAACTAATATCCCTACCTACCATCATTCTAGAAAGTTCTTCTTTGGTAGTATCTTTAACATCTACTGTTCCCATACATTTTCCTTTTCTAAGAACTGTACATCTATCTGCAACTTCCATAATTTCATTAAGCTTATGGGTAATAAAAAGTATGGACTTTCCTTCATTTGCAAATCCCCTCATAATATCCAGTAATTCTGTAATCTCTTGGGGAGTCAAAACTGCAGTAGGTTCATCAAAAATTAAAATTTCATTTTCTCTATAAAGCATTTTTAAAATTTCAACTCTTTGTTGCATGCCTACAGTAATATTTTCGATTAAAGCATCTGGATCTACTTTTAGTCCATATCTTTCACTAAGAGCCATAACCTTTTTTCTAGCTTCTTCTTTTTGAAGAAAACCTGCCTTATTAGGTTCTACCCCTAGGATAATATTTTCTAAAACAGTAAAAATCTCCACCAACTGAAAGTGCTGATGAACCATCCCAATGCCTAAATCATTAGCATCATTAGGATTATTAATCTGCACAATTTGACCATTTTTTCTTATTTCACCCTTTTCAGGTTGATATAGCCCAAAAAGTACAGACATAAGTGTAGATTTACCTGCGCCATTTTCACCTAATAGTGCATGTATCTCACCTTTTTTCAATCTAAGAGTAATATTATCATTGGCAATAATACCCGGAAATTCTTTTGTAATATTAAGCATTTCAATAATATATTTTTCCACTTTGACCTCATCCATTATCTATATTTTTTTGTTTCTAATTTATATTGAAAATGAGGGATATAAATCTTCCCCCATTTTCAATATTTGCCCTTATAAAGTTTAAGCCAAATGGCAAATAACTAAATCTATACTATCTTGTAGTAACTACAACTTTTTTAAGTTTTAATTGATCAGTAAGTTCTTCAGCTGTAGCATAACCTGATGCATCTGCAACATCTATTGTACGAGTAGGTTTAATACTACCATCTGCAAGTTTTGCAAATATAGCTTCATATTGTTCCATATTAAAGGATTCAAATCTATCAAATGCATCTGCTTTATCATCACCTATAACAGTAGTTGGAAGACCAACACCATCATTAGCGGCATTAAATACTGTAGTTTTGCCTCCATAAGTATCCCAGCTATCTGTGTTATAAATAGATTCTAAAACAGCCTCTACTGATGCTGCAAGACCCTTTGCAGCTGAAGTTATAACTGTTTCACTATCATATCTTTGGTCTACGTCTACTCCAATAACCTTTGCATCAGCTTCACTTGCTGCTGACATAACAGATTTACCAACTGAACCACCACAAGCAAATATAACTTCCATTCCTTCTTGATACATGGTCTTTGCAGTTGCTTTATTTGTATCATTTTCTGCAAAGTCTCCAGTGTAGTGATGTATTGCTTTTATAGCACCATCTTCAAGACCAAGTTCTTCTGCTGCATATTCAGCTCCTTCAAGATACCCATATCCAAAGGCCTGTACAGCGGGTACTGCCATACCACCCATAAATCCTAGATTTCTCATGCCATCCATAACTGCTGCATATCCTGCTAAGTATCCTGTTTGTTCTTCTGCATATACAACACTTGCAACATTTTTTTCTATACTAGGTTCAAAACTATCTGCTGTATGAGGTGCACCATCTAGAAGTATAAATTTAACATCTGGATATTTTGTTTGTGCCTCATAAATTGGAACTTCGAATAAAAACCCTGGTGTTACAACTACCTTTGCTCCACCTTGTATTGCAAGGTCTATAGCTGCTAAATAACCATCATTTGTATCATCTTCAGGTTTAATGTAGTTATGTGAAATATTATTTTCTTCAGCAAAAGCTATAACACCTTCCCAAGCACCTTGATTAAAGGATTTATCGTCTATATTACCTTTGTCAGTAATTAAAGCGATTTCATACCCATCACTACTGGTACCTGGATCAGCATCTTTGCCACCAGTTTCTGGAGCATTAGTTTCTTTACCACCACAACCAACCAAGCTCATTAGTACTAAGACTATTATTAAAGAGCTTGCTAAAAACTTTTTCATTTTATAACCCCCCTAATTTTTTCTTAAAATATGAACCTCAATATATTATAACCCACCAAAAATAAAATTACAACTAAGATAGTTTACAAATACACAACAAAAAACACTCCAAGCTAACTTGGAGCTTTGGAGTGTTTTAACAATGATTTTTTTCTTGAGATACATACCCTGCTTTTCCTAGTATTCCTATAGCACTGGACCTTTTTTCTTCATTTACCATAACTATTGGGCCAGTACAACCCATACCAGATTCAGCATAGATATTTTCTTTCCACAATACTTTAACTGCATCTTCTAATTCCATAATATCTATACCTTCTATGGTGGCAGTTACAGTTTCCTTTGGTGGCATTGCCACTTCTTCATCTTCGCCTTCTGATTTTTTCGTATCTTTAGTTAAATCTTTTAATATGTTTTTAAGCCCTGCTTTATTAGCTTTTTTAAATTCAGCTTTGGATGCCTCTAATACATTTCCACGAATTAAATCTGCACCATAGGAAATAGCATTAGCTACTACTGGTACTCCTGAAGCCCTAGAAAGTATTAATATAGTTCTTTCATAGCCTTCCCCAATTCCAGGTCCATAGCCATAGCCAAGGGATTCATAACTTCCTCCAGTAGTATATGAAGAAAATACCTTCATTAGTATATTCCCTGTTAATGTATCTGTTACCATTACATCTGGCACTCCTGCCAATAGATCGTTTCCTCTCATAACAGAACCACCATCTGCTCTCATGGATTCAGTTAAATTTACATTATATCCATTGGCACTTAATTCTCTAAAGGCTCTTTCTACTTGTCTAGCACCATCTACATTTAAAATCCCCACTGTAGGATTTTGGATCCCCATGGCTTTAGCTGTAACAATACCATTTATACCATTTATAACCATAGCTTCTACTCTATGGGGTGAGGATGTTCCTGTAGTAGTAGCTATTATCATTTCCCTACCTTTTCCAGGTGTAACTACTCTACCTACTGTAGATACTCCTATTGGGAAACTATAATGCATTGTAACACAAGCACCTATTTCCCCATTATCTAATAATTCTTCCATTTTTCTATAACCTTCATCTTCTGTCTCAGCTATTACTTGAGTTAATTCACTATCTACTTTTGGTCCAATTAATACTACTTCTATAGATGGATCTCTTTTTTGAGCTAGTTCTGCACCTTTTACTAAATTTTCTACGCCGTGTTCACTACCTAATGTAGTTATACCTACTCTAACTTTTTCGCCAAATTGGCCGGTTTCCATTGCATCTGCTATATCATTAAAAACCTAGCCAACCATTTTTTTTACATTATTTTCTGCCATTTTATCACCTCTAATCCTGAAGTAGATGAGCAGCAAAATCTCTCATAGACTCAGCTACAAGTTTCCTAACCTCTTCTTCTGATACACCTTTTTCCTCATCTTTAAGTCCTGGGTTTTTCTCTACTACTATTGAAACTCCATCAAATAGATTAGTCATTCTGCCTAAGAATAGACTTCCCTTACCTATTATCATAATTCTATTGACTTTGCCTTCTGCCATATCTTCTCTTGCAAATCCTAAATAAGGTACTCCTGATGGAATATGCCCTTGAGTTGGTGCCCAACCTTGCATACCATGTTTTTCAATAAAGTCGTTGATTTCTGCTCTTTGTAAGTCTTTTCTCATAACTCCCAATGCACCTATCATCTTATAGTTTGCATTTGGTACATCTCCTGCACCTGCTGGTTTAGTTATGTCTGGGTTTTGCATTTCTACTGAATATTTGTCTATATCTGTTATTTTTAAATCACCTTTATCCAGTGGTGTAGTTACTAAAGCTGTCATAACTGCCTGTGGTGAAGAACCAGTACCTACTGTATGTCTACCTACTAAATCTGTTCTTAAAACTGGATTTACACCATCATTTTCAGATATTAAAACTGCAAATCCACCTACTACGTCTTCTAAAATTGGCATATCTTTTTCTACGTGGTTTTTACCGTTCATACCAAGTTTAGCTGTAGAACCACCTGATATAACTACTACATTTTTAAATATACCAGATTGAACTAGTGAGGAAGCCAATATTAGTGAATGAGTAGGGGCCGCACAGAATCCTCTTGTATCTGAACCAGTAGCATTATTAAATTCAACCATTTCTGCAATGGATTTTGCAAAGTTTCCTCCACCTCTTTGATTCATATCTCCACAAGCTTCTTCTGAACATTCTATTACATAATCTATTTCATCTGGGTCTATATCGTTTTTGTCAACAAGATGTAATCCAGCTAATACCCCAGATGCCTTAACTACAAGATTTTCAAATAATACATGGGCAGCTAAATTAGCATCTACATCATGACCTCTTTTTACACAGCCTACAACTTTCCCATCTAAATATAAAGCCTCTGCACCTTGTTCTCCAATTAATTTTTCAATATCTGCCAAATCATCACCAGTTTTTAGTCTAGCAATTAAGTCTTCTCTCATTAGTGGATGTTCTTCTAATTTAGCTTTAATTTCAGTTGTAAACTCTTTAGTTAACTTAACTAAATCAAAAGTATCTACAATTTTTATTAGTCCAATAAATTCATCTTCAGGCATTATTTCACCAAATTTACCATATCTATTAGCATTTTCTAAAGGCTTATTATACCAAGGTTGTTCATGCTCTGCTAGTTCTTTTGGAGTCATGTTTCCAATATAAACTTGGTTTGGCATATAATTAACTGCCTCTTCGTACTTACGTAAATGGTTTGGTAACTTTTTTAAATAATCTGAATCTGGATTAATAGTTCTTTCTGTAGATTGAGTTGTTCCATTGTGGATAACCATGTCTTCAGCATGTACTAATATATAGCTAGTACCTTTTACTACAGGATAATTCATAATCCCACCTCCGTAATTTATACCTTTATATTTAGTTTAAAAATGGGTGATAAATTTATCACCCACTTTTAATTTTATTAATCTTCGAATACAGTTTGATCTTCTACCTCTGTTTCTAGTGCCCTTAATGCTTTTTCAACTAATTTTCTTCTTAGTTTCTTTTCTTCATCAGGTTCTAGATTTGGATTTCCTAGTGGATGAGGTATAGCAACTGTTGGAACTATTCTATTTGCTCCAACTGTTAAGGAAATTGGTACTACTGTACACATATGAACTACAGGTATTCCTGCACGTTCAATTTCTTTTACCATTGTTGCACCGCAACGTGTACAGGTGCCTCAGGTTGAAGTTAATATAACTGCATCTACTCCATCTTCTTTTAATTCTTTGCCGATTTTCTCAGCAAATGCCTTAGCTGATGCTACTGCTGTACCATTACCTACTGTAGCATACCAATATTCATAGAGTTTCCCAATCTTTCCTTCTTTTTCTAAATCTCGTAAAACGTCAACTGGTATAACTCTGTCTAA
>DAIMNI010000044.1:0-18564 GCA_036720245.1 Tissierellia bacterium
TTAAAATTTAACTAATTTAAACGTGCAGAGTCTAATTTAGTTTTGCAATTGACCTCTCATTATGGTATGGTTTGTATAGGCAAAAGTATTTACTACTATATTCCAAGCTTTGTCCCAATCCATAAGATATTCCTTAGTTAAAATCCTCATCATCTCAGGTATGGCAATACTAGGATGAGTATCATTTAATTGTATAGCATGGAGTTTATGGAAATTATCCAAACTATTATTTGTTTCTAAATGCTTCCTAATTAAATCCTGTAAAGAGGCGGAAGCAAAGAAATACTGTTGTTTAAGTCTAAGGACTTTTCCCTCTTTTTTGTCATCATTAGGATATAATACTTTATTTATTATTTCAGCATCATTTTTCTCCTTTAATGCTAAGGGATAATCCTGTGCATTAAATGCCTCTAGATTAAAATCTGAAATAGCCTCTGCCTGCCATAATCTTAGAGTATTTATATTTTTACCACCATAGCCTATTATAGGGGTATCATAGGGTATGGCATAAACTTTCTCCCCATTAAAGTCTACAATTAACTTTTCACTTTCTTTTCTAATAGACCAGGGCTCTTTCATCTTTAGCCAATTATCTCCCTTTTCTATTTGAAAGCCCTCTTTAAATTCCTGTTTAAACAAACCATATTCATATCTAATGCCATATCCCATTAGGAGTAGATTATGAGTAGCAGCAGAATCTAGAAAACAGGCTGCCAAACGACCTAGTCCACCATTTCCTAGGGCTGCATCAGTTTCAGCTTCTTCTACAGTATTTAAATCTATATGGTATTCCTCTAAAATCTCTTCTATTTCTGATTTAATTCCTAAATTTATTAGATTATTTCCCAAGGCCCTGCCCATTAAATATTCCTGAGAAAAATAATAGGCCTGTTTTTTACCCTGATGATTTTCTATAGAATTATTCCATTTAGGCACTATTTCCTCCATTAAGGCCTGAGATAGTGCAAAATAAATTTCTTCATCCTTTAAATCTACTATTTCTTTACCAAAGTTAACTAAGCCATGGGCTCTAATTCTATCTTTCAAGCTTTTTTTATCTACCAATGATCTACCTCCCATATAATTTAGTTAAATTCTTAAGTTTATTTACAATTTCATCATTTAATTCAGATTTTTCCATTCTCCAAGTCCAATTGCCCCCCACTGTAGAGGGAATATTCATTCTGGCATAGTCCCCATGACCTAGGATATCCTGCATAGTAGTTATAGATAAAAAGGCTGTGGAACTCCAAGCTCCCCTGATAATTCCCCAATTTAAGCCTTCGTCATAATTTAGCTTTAAATACTTTATTGCATATTCCATATCTTCTTTATTTGCATTTTTAAACCAACCATTAATTGTAGAATTGTCGTGGGTGCCTGTATAGACTACACAGTTTTTATCATAATTGTAAGGAAGATAATCACTTTCCTCTCTAGAATCAAAGGCAAATTGCAAAACCTTCATCCCTGGAAAACCTGTTTCTTCTAGTAGATTTTCTACATCTTCTGTTAGAAATCCTAGATCTTCTGCAATTATGTTTAATTCTCCTAATTCTTCCTTTAATTTATTGAATAATTTAATTCCAGGCCCCTTTGTCCATTTCCCAACTACTGCATTTTCCCTATTATAATCCACTTCCCAATAGGCTTCAAAACCTCTAAAGTGGTCAATTCTTAAAATATCATATAATTCAAAACTATATTTAAATCTTTCAATCCACCATTTATAATTTTCCTCTTCTAAGGCTTTCCAATTATAAATTGGATTTCCCCATAATTGACCCTTTGTAGAAAAGGCATCTGGAGGACAGCCAGATACGGTGATTGGAAATAAATTTTCATCTAAATTAAATAAATGTGGACTTCCCCAAATATCAGAGCTGTCCTCTGATATATAGATGGGCAAATCTCCAATAATGTTAATCCCATTATCATTAGCATATGCCTTTAATTTCAGCCATTGCTTTGAGAAAAAATATTGTGTAAATACCCAGAAATATATTTCTTCCCTATTCTCCTTTTCAAATTCCAATACCTTTTGGGAATTTCTAATTCTAAAATCCTTGTCCCAATAAAGCCAAGAACTATTATTGTGATAGTTTTTAATGGCCATAAATAGGGAGAATTCTCTAAGCCAGGCCTTTTTTATATAAAAATCTTCTAATATGTTTTCTAATTCAATTTTAGATCTATCATAGGCCTTTCTAATTAATTTCATTTTATTTTTAAAAAGCAGGCCATAATTGACTTCCCTAGGGTCATTACCTAAATCTAATTCAGCTATTTCCTCCTCTTTTAAATATCCCCTTTCTATAAATTCGTCTAAATCTATAAAATAGGGATTTCCTGCAAAAGCAGAAAAGGATTTATAGGGAGAATCGCCAAAACTAGTAATCCCAAGGGGTAGTATTTGCCAATTTTTTTGCCCTGCATCTACTAAAAAGTCTACAAAATTATAGGCCTCTTTCCCAAAATCCCCTATTCCATATTTTCCAGGTAAAGAAGATATATGCATTAAAATTCCACTGGAACGAGTTTTTTTCATATTCTAAACCCTCTCTAATTTATTTACCATATTTCCATTTGAATCTATAATTTTAAAACTTATATTTTTTATATTTGGATTAGAATTGTCTATTTCTATAATATAATCCTCATTGTCTTTTATAATTTTAATATGGGTTTCATAATGTATATCATTTAAATAATCATAGCTTATGCCGTCATCATCATATAATGTATAATTGGCCTCCTTGTCCACATATGCTATAATATTTAAATTTTCCATGGATAATTCCTCGGTGTTTCTAGCACTTTCCACATAGGGAAATATAGAATTTCCCCTTAAATAAAATTTCAAATCTGAAAGTCCATAATCTATATATTGCAAGCCCTTGCCTTTTAAATAAATTTCCTCCTTTATAAAGGAAATTTCTAAAACATTTTCTGGAAAATATGCCAATCTACCTTTGCTATTTGATTTATATACAGGTGCTAATATTAATTCATTTCCCAAAAGAATTTGATCTTCTACTTCCTTAGATAATTCATCTGAGTATTCAAAGGCTAAAGGTTTAAACATTAAATCATAATTATTAATGGCCTTCATATATTCAGAATAAATATAGGGTATTAGACTGTATCTAGCCTTAATTAAATCCCTATTATTCTTTAAATTTTCCTCTGAAAATATATATGGCTCTTGATTATTGCAGCCAATGGCTGAATGATTTCTTAAAAGTGGTGTAAATACACTTAATTGTAGCCATCTATTTAGGATTTCCCCATTGGCATTGCCACCGAAACCACCAGTATCTGCCCCTATATAATAGAAACCACAGAGATTTAAAGATGGCAACATTTTTATATTTAATTCTAAATGAGACCACCAAGAGGAATTATCTCCTGTCCAAATACCGCCATATCTATGCATTCCAATAGAGGAAGCTCTAGATATTAATAAAAACCTCTTTTCCAATATTTCCTTTAATGCTACGCTGGCGGATTTAGTCATATAATAACCATATAAATTATGAACCTTGTCATTGGGAATAAGTTTTCCATCTATTTCGTGATAAAAATTTTCATAATAGGAATCCTTATTGGCCAAATGACTAAAATTATCCTTTAGCTGAAAATAAGAGAATACGTCTAAATCTTTGCCCTTAGATTTATTGGCATATTCTATGGCCTTCCCTAAAGCACTTTCCTCGTAGAATATGGCTGGCTCATTCATATCATTCCAAAATCCTTCTATGCCACAATCTGGAAGTATTTTATATTTAGAGCCAAACCACTTCTGTGTACTTGGCTTTAGAAAATCAGGAAAATGGACTCTTCCAGGCCATACAATTCCCTCATAGGGTAGACCATTTTTATCTTTGCAAAAATGATCCCCCTTTATTCCCTCATCATAAACATCATAACCCTTTTCTATTTTAACCCCTGCATCTATTATGGGCACTAGATATAGCCCATCTCCCTTTAATCTTTTGGTAAAGTCTTTAAATCCATCAAATTTCTCTTTTGATATGCTAAAATCCTTGAAATTGTCCATATAATCTAAGTCTAAAAATATTCCTTCTATAGGAATTTGATTTTTTTTAAAATTGTTGTAGATTTCTAGAACCTCTTCTTTATTTCTATAACCCCATCTACTTTGAAAATATCCAAAACCCCATTTTGGCGGTACATAAGATTTTCCTATAATTTTTAAAAACTTATTGGCAATTTCCTTAGGATTGTCCCCTTCAATTATATAAATATAAAAATCTTCACCAAATATTTCAATATTAAAATAATTTTCATTTAAAAAACCTATATCGTATTTAATTCTAGAAGGAAAATCTATAAAATATCCTATAGACTTTTCTCCAGATATAATAAAGAAATTATGTGCTGAATAAAGTTTTTCCCTATCCTCTATATGTAGTGGCTCATCGGTACAATAGGATTCATATTGTCTACCTCTTTTATTAATGCCCCCTAAATTTCCACCTAGGCCATAAACTATATCCTCTGGCTTTAAATCAATGAAAATATGACCATGTCCACCAATAAATTCAATATTTAAATCTAAATCCAATTTAGCTGAAACTTTTTCTTCTACTATGCTATTTGTTTCAATGGGATTACCATATTGAAACGCTTTAATATTATCCTTTAATGTGTACGAAGTCATTTATGCCTCCTTTGAAAAGCTTTAAACTTATGCAACCGCTTGCATGGTTTATTTTAAGTATATACCATTTCAAATTATTTGTAAAGCCCTTTTTGAAAGTTTAGAAGGGCATTTTTCGTCATAATCCGCATTAAAATGGGACAAGGAGAACCGTCCCCCTTGTCCCATGTCCCATTAATCCAATAAATAATCCACTATATCTATAATTTTATTATTCTCTATATATACCCTGGGCACTCTTCTGCTAATGCCTGAAAGAATCTCGTTTCTATTGGTGTCCGCTTTTTCTGCTACTTCTAATAGAGATATATTGTCTATGGAATCTTCTCCTATTAATACTGCTGTATCTCCCACTTTAGCTTCTGGAATATTAGTTAAATCTATCATCATTTGATCCATGCAGATTTTCCCTATAATTGGGGCTCTTTTTCCTAATACGCTAATCTCTCCACTATCTTGAAGGCATCTCAAATATCCATCTGAATAGCCCACTGGAAGAGTCCCCACTATGGTTTTTTTATTAGCGACAAAGGAATATCCATAACCTACTCCCTCGCCTTTTTCTATTTCTTTAATATATGCTATTTTGGTTTTAAAGCTCATAACAGGCTTTGTGTTTTCTCTACCTACATAATCTGGCTGTCCTCCATATAAATAGGAGCCCACTCTTACCATATTTAGATGAATTTTTGGATATATTACCATTGCAATTCCATCACAGATGTGTTTAATAGGTATATTTATATGTCTTTTCCCTAATTCATCAATTACCTCCATAAATAATTTACATTGTTCCATATCTGTTTCTGTAGTTTTCAATGCTAAATGTGTAAAAATTCCTTCTACGATTATATTGTCTAAATGATATATTTCCTCTATTATATTTATGGTTTCAGGATTTACTTTGAATCCTAGTCTATTCATACCAGTGTCTATTTTTATATGAATTGTGGCATTTTTATTTAAATCCTTTGCAATTTCTGAAATTTTCTTAGACTGTTCTAAACTAAATATAGTCATAGTTATATTGTTTTTAACTGCTAATGGTAATTGTTCATCTGTAGTAAAGCCCATAATCAATATAGGTATTTTAGAGAAATGCCTTCTAAGCTCAATGGCCTCTGTAATACAGGCAACTGCTAGCATATCCACACCATTTTCAATCATGATTTTAGCTGAATATATGGCACCATGACCATAGGCATCCGCCTTTAATACACCTGCTAATTTGGTATTTTCCCCAATTATATTCTTGGCCTCTTTAATATTATGTTTAAGATTATCTAGATTTATCTCTACCCAAGTATTTCTAATTAAAGATTTTCTTGAAATATTTTCTAACAAGGCTCTTAACCCCCCCCTTTTTTCAAATATTGGTACCTGGTACTGACTTACTGACTTATTATTTTGCTGCTTCTATTAAAGCCTTAAATATCTCTAAAAATTCAGGATGTTTTCTCTGTAGGCCTTCTGGATGAAATTGTACTCCTAGCATAAATCTATTATCTGTGGCTTCTATAGCCTCTATTATTCCGTCATCAGCATGGGCTACCACTTTTAAATTATTTCCCAATTCTTTTATAGCTTGATGGTGGAAGGAGTTTACAAATATCTTTTCTTTTCCAAGTATACTATAAAGATTACTATCTTTTTCAATATTAATAGAGTGGAAAAATTCATCTCCTGCCATGGATTTTGGGCTATGGCCTAGGGAGTTTGGCACTTGGGCATTTATATCTTGATATAGTTTTCCTCCTAAAGCCGTATTCATCAATTGAGAACCCCTACATATACCAAGTATAGGTAGTTTTCTTTCATAGGCTTTTTTAAATAGAGTAAGTTCATAATTGTCCCTTATAGAGGATATGCGATTAATCTCCTTCAGAGGATTTTCATTATAATTTAAAGGGGATATATCTATTCCTCCAGAAAAGATTATTCCATCTAAAATATCTAGATAGGCATCAAAATCTTTTTCATCTCTTATAATAGGAATAATTACAGGAATTCCACCTGCATCAGATACTGCATTAATATAATTACTATTTAAATTATGATGCCCTTTTAAATCTTCTTCATAGCTGGTTATACCAATAATTGGTTTCATCTTTTGACCTCCCATTTTTTATATATTTTTTGAAAATCCCCCTGAATTATTAGCTAATTCTACACAATACTTAGCCAATACCCAAGTAGGATCTACATATATTCCATTTTTAATATTTAACTTTTCCACTAATAGTGGTAATTCAGTACAACCTAAGATTACGGGCATATTAGTGCCTTTAGTGTATTTATAAACTAAATCTTCAAATTCATCTTTATTAATACTTATTTCAGAGGATTTTACACTATATGCCCAACTCATAATTCTTTTCTTGTCCCTATCTTCGGGTTCTAATATCTTTAGGCCGTTTTTTTCAAATATATTATTATAAATTTGGGATTTATAAGTACCCTCTGTAGCTAAAAGTAAATACTCTCTATTATGAGGATAATTTGCTTTTAAATACACTGCTAATTCTTCAATCATATGAATTACTTTAACTTTTGTATATTTTACAATATCCTCATAATAATAATGGGCAGTATTACAGGCTATTGCTATATAATCTGCACCCATGGATTCTAATTTAATAGCTGATCTTATCATTTCAACTTTAGGATCTTCTCCAATTCCCATAATAGCCTCTGTTCTATCTGGTATTTGTGTATTATTATCTATTATAATATGCAAATGATCTTGATCTCGTTTTGCATCTGTCAAGCGGATAATCTTCCCAAATAAATCCAAAGTAGATTCAGGCCCCATGCCACCTAATATTCCTAAAATCATAAATTCCACCACCTAGAACTTTCTATTTAATATAATCTTTTAAAGTTTCCCTACTTCTCCCTTTAAATCCTAATACTTTATTGGAAGTAATCATAGAGTTTAAAACTGCTTCTTCTTCGCATTCTGCCACGGCTCTAAATACTAGATCAATCTTATTTTCATTTAAAAATTTAAGATTCACTATATCTTGTTCTTCACTATATTTTATAATATTGGCAGTGGAAAATCCAATAATTATTTCCCCACTTCCATGGCCAATATATGAACCTAATCTAGCAATGCCTACACTGGTTCTTTTGCAAGCTCTTCTGATTTGGCGACTACTTAGGGGAATATCTGTAGCTATTATGGAGATTATAGAGCCTTTATCTTTTTTAGGAACTATTTCTATTTCTTTAGATAATCTTTCCCCTATTTTTTCCCCATCAATTATTAAGTCTTCAAGCAAACCATGATTTGATAATACCAGTACTCCTATAGTATAATCTTCTCCATCTAAATTTACAATTCTAGAGGCAGAACCAATGCCACCTTTAAGCTGATGGCAGCTCATTCCTTTTCCTGCTCCTATATCCCCTTCTAAAAAATCTACTTTGGCATCTTTTATGGCACTGTAAACATGTTCTTTTTTTACAGCTCTTAATTGTATATTATTCAAATAGCTATCATTACATTCAGAAACAATGGGATTAAAACTTTCTAATTCAATATTTTCCTTATTACACTCCCCTATCATATAGTCTACTACTGCATCCTGAACTAGGCCTACATTTAAAGTATTAGTTAAGGCTATTATAGACTCTAAAGTACCTAATTCTTCAATTTGTACTAAACCTGTAGTTTTCCCAAAGCCATTTAGCACATAGGATGCTGCTATTAATTTGTTTGAAAAAATATTGTCCTCCATAGGAAGTATTACTGTAACTCCTGTTTTAGATTCTTCTGTATCAATGGTAGAATGCCCTACTTTAACGCCTTTTACATCTGTAATTTTATTTAATTTTCCCTTTGGGAGCTTGCCAATATTTATTCCATAGTTTTCTATTCTTTTTTGATTTTCCATAGAAATCACCACCTGATTATTTAAATTTGCCTTTTAAAGAAATATAATTATCAAACATTAGTCTAGTTACTTTGCCACCAAATCTATAGGATTCGTGGTCGTCGTAATATAGGCTGTCCATAAATTCTTTTGTAAATAGGGCTATTGCATAGGCTCCATAAGGTGTGGATACAATACCTCCATCATTTCTACAGGCATTCATGCTGCCACTTTTAGAGGCTATATAGATTAGTTCTTCGTCTCCTGTATTTTCTGAGTCTAAATAATACTGAGGCAAATCCCTAGTTAGCATTGTATTATAATGTTGCTTTTTAAATATTTCTAACATTTCCTCAGATGCTTCTTCACTCCATAATTCCTTTTTATACAATTTTTCAAAAAACTTACCATAATCCCTTGGAGTAGTAGTCCCTAGTTTAGAATATTTATCAAAATCTAATTTATTGTGTAGTACAGTGTCTTTAAACCCTAAATCTTCACAGGTATTATTTATATTGTCAATACCTAATAAGTCAATCATCATATTAGTTGCAATATTATCGCTTATTATAATCATAAGGGTAGCAATGCTTTTAACGGTCATTTCTACACCATAATCTAAGTCTCTTAGGATTCCACTTCCTACAACAAAATTTTCTTTATCATATTTTAGAACTTGTTCGGGATCTATTTTTCCCTCATGAATTTGTCTGTATAATTCGGCTAAAATAAAGGTTTTAATAGTACTAGCTGTTTCAAATTTTTCACCTGAATTGATTTCAATAATATTTCCTTTGAAATCATTGGCATAAAGTCCAATTTTCCCACTAAAACTATAAACCTCTGCATTGATTCTAGATTCTAATGATAATTGATCCATATTTATTCCCCCTTGTGTTTTGTCCTAATTTTTTTATAATTCAGCCACCTTCCAGTATTATTGTACTAAATTAATAAAGAATTGTCCAAAGAAAAAACAGGGACAAAATCCCTGTTTTTTAGTTAAATAGCATATTATAAATCATATTTATAGCATCTTCTCTTTTTAATTCAGCCTTTGGCTTAAAATAACCATCATTCCCATTAATTATCTTTAATCCATAGGCAATAGCTATATGGCCTTCAAGATTTTTATCTATATCTTTGTCTTTAAAAATGTCCACATATATATCTGGTAATTCTGCTACCTTGCCATAGCCTAGGGCATTTATTATATATTTTATGCCAATTTCCCTTGTAATGACTTTGTCTGCTGCCCTTTCTCCTTCTTTAATTATACCAAGCCTTATGGCAGAATTATATAGATTATCATCAGAATCCTCTATACTACTATAATAATAAGGTTCTTTAGCTTTAACTAATAAATATAAGAAATCTCTCTGATTGATTTTTTCCTGCGGTCTAAATTCATCACCGGGTAAAGCTATGCCGAATTCAGCTAATATATTTATTTTGTCCTTTGCATAACTATTGTCTATGTCTTTGTAATTAATTACTTCATATTTTTTATATGGCTCTCCACTATAGTTTAAAATTTGTCCTGTATTCCCATCTATATTTGCAGGTTTATCAGTTTTCAAACCATAGACTAATTGAGCTTCTCGGTTTCTATCTATATTGTTATTATACCTATCTGGATAGATATATTTTAATTCCATATCTATATCTTTAAATAATATTTCTAAAGCCTTCTCTTTGGATATTATATTATCCATTGATGGAAATTCTCCCTTCTCCCAATTTATACTATATTCCGTTACTTTGCCACTAATTCCATCTACTGCAATTCTAACTCCATCACTTATTACATAAGCATCGTCAATCTTTCGTATAAAATTAAAAGGATTATACTTATCTTTCTTGTTTTCATCTGTCTCTACATAGGATTTTTCTAATTCCATTAAAGGATATTTTTTAGAATTATGTTTTTTAATAAATTCTTCTGCAATCTTTTGACATTCTTCTTTATTGTATTTAATTTCTCCTTGAGATTCTTTCCCTCCTATATAAAAGGATTGTAATTCTTTAGTTTTTGCATCTATGCTAATATTCGCATATTCAATATCATCGTCTTTTCCAGTTGAAAAATATAGTTGCCAATTGTGTCCTTCTCCGCTATAACTAGAGTATAAATTAATGGCTTCTAATTTATATTTCTCATCTAAGTTTAAATATTCTCTAGCTACTTTCTCAGCCTCTTCTTTAGAAATTAAATCTTTCATGGTATCAATAGCTTTTATTTCATCTGGGCTTAAATCTTCATTTTTTGCATCTTCTATGCCTCCAGCACCCATTTCCATAAATCTTCCACCAATATTAAAATAATGCTTCACATCCCCATCTTTAGCATCAATACCTAGGTTTTCATCTAAGGGGCTATAAACTAGAAAATAATTTTGCTTATCTTTCTTGTAGATGGATTTATAGATTAAATCTAGGCCAACTTTTTCCTTATATAGTTCTTTAGCCTTGTTTTTATCTATAATATCCTTTGCATCTGGAAATTTGAGATTTAAATCCCAATTAGAATAATAATCCCTAATTTCACCTGTATACTTATTTACATACATTTCAATATTATTTTCATAATAAGGTATACCATTTTCAGTCCTTATAAAAAAATAAGTATAGACTTCAGATCCTAAATTCATTGGTTCTCCTCTATCTATATATTTAATGCTATTTTTAAATTCTGGTGCTACCTTATTAATAAATTCTTCTGCTATTTTTAGCCCTTCTTTTTTACTTATCTTAGGTAGTTTTGGGCTTTGTTCTTCATATACTGGTTTCCATTTTCCATAATTAAGTACTGTGCCATCCCTAGTTACACTGACATTTATATTTCCAATTTTATTCTTACTATCACTCCAATTTAAATAAAATACTACCTTTTCATCCTGATAACCAATACTAGAGGTGAACTTATCATATTCACTTCCAATATCAAATAATTCCTTGCTCTTAACTATGGCTTTTTCTAGCTCTTTATCATAGTTTCCCTCTGCAAATACTGGTGCAATAATAGATAAAATCATAATTAAGGCTAATACAAAAGCTATTCCTCTTTTCATTTTCCGAACCCCCCTATTTTTTAGTGGAAATTTTATCATTCTTAATTATTATTATACATTAACTTGACAAAATAGAAGTTACGGATGTATTACAAATTTTAGCTCAATGTTTTCTCTATTATTCTTTGAAAATTCCTATAAGAAATCTTTTCTATATCTTCCCTACTATAGCCTCTACTATATAAAATATCTATTAAATCTGGCACCTGTGCCATAGTTTCTATTCCCTTAGCACTTAGAACCTTTTCATCTTCTACAAAGCTTTCCATAGAATCCTCTTCTAGATAATCAAAGAAATCAAAGCCAAAACCTACATGATCTATCCCTGCTAATTCTACTAAATAATCTAGATGATTTACCAAATGGAGAATATCCCTTTTATCCTTGTCTATGTGGACAAATTCATTAAATGTATTTAATCCAATTAAGCCATCTCTTTCTGCTATAGCTTTTATCTGATCATCTGTAAGATTTCGTGGTACATTACATAAGGCTCTAACATTGGAATGGGAACTAATAATAGGCCCTGTGGTATTTTCATAAATATCCCAAAAAGTCTTATCATTGGCATGGACTGTATCTATTATTATCCCTAATTTCTCCATTAATTGAACCGCCTCTATGCCTTTTTTGGTTAATCCTCTGTTGGTATTTCCCTTAACTCCTGTGGCTAATGGATTTTCCTCATTCCAAGTAAGGGACATATGTCTTACCCCTAATAAATATAGAATGTTTATTAAATCTACATTATCTCCTATGCCACTTAAGCCTTCCATTCCAATAATTATAGCTAGTTTATCTTCTTTTATGGCCTCATTAAAGTTTTCTGGGGATTTCACTATTTTTAATATATCTTGATTTTCTATTATTTCTGTACCCATATATTCTATAATTTCTAAAGTTTGCTCCCTAGGATCTATTCCATTATCAGGATCTATCCAAATAACAAATATTCCCCCTATCATATTCCCCTTTTTAAATCTATCTAAATGTACATTTTTTATAATATCCCTATGACCTTTACTTCTCCTTTGTGCTACATCTGTCCAAATATCTCCATGTCCGTCAAATATCATATTCTATGCCTCCTATATTAAAAAAGATTTAGCCCTTAGTATTTCAAAATAATCTTCTGTTTCAAAAACTATATTTTTATAAGAACTTTGCACAACCCCTGGATAGAAGGAATATTTATAAGCATCTCTATGGACTTTGTATCTTATTTCCATAGTGAATTTCTTTGGTAATTCTAATATATTTTTACTAAAGTCCTTCTTTAAGGCTTCTTCCATACCCTTCCTAATTAATTTTACTGATTTGTTTGGATGTATATTAGTAGAAGAGCCACCCTTACCTTCACTAACCGCCACTGTAGTAATATTTTTATTAATTCTCTTTACTTCTTCACAAATGCCTTTGTCTCCACTTAAAAATACTACGGGTATCCCCAAAGATGCAGCTATATAGGCATGTAGTAAAAATTCACTTAAATATTCCCCATTTAATTTAATATAGTCAATTTTGGCACTATTTATGGTATGAGCTAATGGATTTTCATTTGAGGCACAAGAAGAATGATAACCTATAAATCCAACCGCATCAAAACTTTCATCTATATCTTGAAGCATCATATAGGGGTGCCCACTCCATCCTCTAATAAGTTTAGCATTCTCTGGTAATTTTAATGGGTCTATATTTCTTCCAGAGCCATGGGCATCTTTAATATAAATTTCTGTAGCACCAGAATTATTAGCCCCTTCACAAGCTGCAGCTACTTCTTTTGTCATTTGCTTTGCAAAATAAGGATATTTATCAGTACCTAATCTCGCCTCTTCCCAATCTGTTATTCCAGCTATTCCTTCAATATCTGCACTTAAGTATAGTTTCATATATAATTCCCCCTTGTGTTTTAGTATAATAACTTACATTTAGGGGGACAGTCCCCCTAAATGTAAGTTATTATCTTTTTTCATTTACTTTTACATATTCCATGGCATTTTCACTTAATTCCCTTACACTCAAATCCTCAAATAGACTTTCTTGCCATTTTGTATAATCAAAGGGTTCTTTTATTACTGCATCCGTACTCATAATTACCCCTCCATTTCTATTATGAAATCTATAGGATTATATATTTTTATTTCTTTTAGTTCTAGATTTAAAAGTTTTCTATCTGTAGTTAGAAAATAATTACAATGGCTAAATACTGCACAAGCAATATGCAGTGCATCTTTTGATTTTACACTCATAGTTTGTAGGTTTTCTGCATACTTTATTATCTCCTCAATTGTATTTTTAAATTTGTTTGATCGTCAAAAGGTCTATTAAAGCAATAGTTATCCAAATATATTTTCATATACTCACCTTTTTCAAATTCTTTTATTATATTATATCAAAATATTCTATTAGCTTCATTATAATATTTATTTAATTTTCCTTTTCCCAGTTACAGTTCCATATATCAAGAACTTTTTGTATTTTCTCATCTCAATTGTTATAAAGCAAATTTCCTAGTCCTAGAATCCACATTTTAAATCAAATTATTTCACCTTTTAAATAATTCTTCTAGACAAGATTAAAACAAAATTTGATATTGTATTCACCCCCCGATTAATACCCCTCTTTTGATTTTCTATATATTTTTTAATTGTTTCTTTAGATACATTATTTATCTTCCATATCTATATCATATTATATTTTGATATAGATTTACAAGCTATATATACCAAATTAGCCTTATTTCATTTAATAATTCATATTTGGGCTATCTGCCTCTTGTTGTAAGAATACGAAACAAAAAAGCCATAGCCTACATTTTTGTAGACTATGGCTTTTTTGTGGATTTGGTTCCTTATAGGTAATCTAAAATCTCTTTGGAGACATTAATGCTTTTAGAAGGTATATCTCGTTTCAATTCCTTATGGTAATCAAAAATTAAATGTCGTCGCCCACAGGGTTTCTGAAAGTTCATTTAAAAATTTCCTAAAATTTTCTTCAATCTGTTATGATTCTGCCATTAGTCTTGTAAATATATAGGTACTAGGGCATCATTAAATCTCTTTATAATGGTCATGGGAAGTCTGATTTTTCTATATTCATGAGGCTTATAAGGTCCACTTAACATATCTGCTATATTCCAAATCATATTAGCTTTTTCTTGCATATTTATTCCTATTTGTTCATTTCTATATATTTCATTCATGAAAAGACCCCTTATTATAGAATTAAAAAGCCGTTCCCTATATTTTTATAGAGAACGGACTTATATTTAGAACAGGGGATATCATTTCTATAACTTTGGTTAATTATTGAAGGATTTATACACATTAACAATGTTTTCAGAATTAAATCCTAATGCTTTGATCAATTCTCCACCATTGGCTGATTTGCCAAAATGGTCAATTGCTATTATCTTACCTTCTGTTCCTAAATATCTTTCCCAGCCAAAAGAACTTCCTGCTTCTATTACTAATCTTTTTTTAATATTAGGGTCTAACACAGAATCTTTGTATTCAAATAGTTCCCAGCTTGGCATACTTATTACATCTACATAATTGCCCTCTATTTCTAATTTTTTCTGCGCCTCTATTGCCAAATGAACCTCAGAACCTGTAGCTATTAGAATTCCCTTAGCTGGTTTTTTGGATTTGGAAATTATATAGGCCCCTTTTTCTACGCCTTCATATTTGGTTCCTTCTAATATTGGCACATTTTGTCTTCCTAATATTAATGCAGTAGGGCTGTTTATATTTTCAACAGCCAATTTCCACGCATATAGGGTTTCATTTCCATCAGCCGGCCTAATAACATTTATATTAGGCATTGCCCTCAAAGATGCTAGATGTTCTATTGGTTGATGGGTAGGGCCATCCTGTCCTACAGCTACACTATCATGAGTAAATATATATATAACTGGTGTTCCCATTAGAGCAGATAATCTAATGGCTGCTCTCATATAGTCAGAGAATACTAAAAATGTGCCACAATATCCTCTTACTCCACCATGTAATGTTACACCATTACATATACAGGCCATAGTAAATTCTCTAACACCAAAGTGTAGATTTGCCCCTTTAAAATCATCCTTACTAACAAAGCTATTCTCCTCAATAGTAGTTTTATTAGAGGAGGCTAAATCCGCCGAACCACCAAATAATTTAGGATAGATTTTATATATATTATTTAGGGCCTTCCCAGATGCAGTCCTAGTTGCCACCTCTCCATCTAAATATCTTGGTAGATTTTCCATTGGAATTTCTACTTTATTAGAAATTATACTAATTAGTTCTTCTGCTAATTCTGGATATTCAATTTTATATTGTTCCAATAATTTGTTCCATTCATCCTCTGCTTTAGCTCCCTCTTTTATAACAGAACTTACATTTTCTTTTACTTCTGATGGTACAAAGAACTTTTCAGTATATTCCCAACCATATTCAGCTTTAATTAATTCTACCTCCTCTGCTCCTACTGGATTACTATGAATCTTAGAAGTACCCTGAAGATTTGGTGAACCATATCCAATAATATTTTTAACTTCTATTAGGGTTGGTTTTTCTTTTTGTTCCTTTGCTAAGGTAATTGCCTCATAAACTTTTTCTATATTGTTCCCATCATTAACTAATATAGTATTCCAACCTAAGGCTTGGAATTTTTTAAGTGTATCTTCTGTAAAGGTATAATCCGTGTCTCCATCGGAACAAACTCCATTGGAATCGTAAAGCACAACTAGTTTCCCAAGTCCTAAATGTCCTGCTAGAGATGCAGCTTCGGTAGTAACCCCCTCCATTAGATCCCCATCTCCACATATTGTATAGGTATAGTGGTCTATAATTGGGAAGCCTTCTCTATTGTACTTTTCTGCTAAATGTTTTTCTGCTATTGCAAATCCTACTGTCATTGCAAATCCTTGTCCTAAAGGACCTGTTGTAGCTTCTACTCCAGGAGTTACACCTACTTCTGGATGTCCTGGTGTTCTACTATCTGCAGTTCTAAAAGCTTTTAAATCTTCTATATTTAGATCATATCCAAATAGATGTAATAAGCTATATTGTAGTATAGAACCATGACCTGAAGTCAATATAAATCTATCCCTATTAAACCAATCAGGATTTTTGGGATTATATTTCATAATATATCTCCAAAGGGTATATGCCATTGGTGCTGAACCTAAAGGCATCCCTAAATGTCCATGATTTGCATTTTCTACACTATCAATACACAATAATCTAATTGTATCTACAGATAGTTGATCAATTTCCCTCATATTATTTCCTCCTATATTAATTGTTACTTTATTTTGTAAATAACCTACCTATATAATAAATAAGCAATCCTACCACATTAAAATCAGTCTCTGGGAATGCTGTTCCGCTTAATCCTATATCTGCCATTATTGGATATGATAAAGCAGGCCCTACTGCAATTAATATACCTACAACAAAACTACCAAGTATACACCCTTTCCATCCACCAGTTGCATTTCCAAATACTCCTGCTGTAGCACCTATGAAGAAGTATGGAACAGCAACAGGAATTATTACAGGTAAATTTAATAGTCCAAATACTACCATGCAAAGCAATCCACCTAAATAACTAGATAGGAATCCAAGTATAGTTGCTTTTGGAGCAAATGCAAATACTACTGGACAGTCTAAAGCTGGTTTTGCATTTGGTATTAGTTTTTCTGATATGCCAACAAAAGCATCTACAATTTCACCTAATAACATTCTAACACCTGTGATTATTACATAAAGTGCAGCGGCAAATGTTAAACCTTGGAATAGTGGATATACTAACCAATTTACTCCTCCAGATAATTCCTCGACAAAGGCCTTTCCTGATGCAATCGCAGATATATAGAAGAATATTATCATAGTTAAACTTACACCTACTACATAATCCTCAAATATAGATAACCAAGAAGGTAAATTGACATTCTCTGTACTTTCTTCTGGAGTTCCCACTTTAGAACCAATCCAACCTGATATAGCATATCCTAATGTTACATAATGGCCCATGGCTATATCATCACTACCTGTTACTTTTCTCATATAGGGTTGAGCTATTGCTGGGAAAATTGCTGCACAAATACCTAATATGATTCCACCTGCAATTGCTATTACTCCATTTGATACTCCTAAAGCCTTCATCATTACTGTTATAAGTGCTGCTAAATAAAGATTATGTTGTCCAGTTAAGAATATATATTTAAATCTGGATATTCTAGCAAAAATAAGATTAAATAAAAATCCTAATACCATTACTAGAGATACTACTGTACCAAATTTATCTTGAGCCAATGCTGTAACCGCTTCTGCCAAAGGCAATACCCCTTCTAGTCCAAAACCTTTACTAAATAAAGCTTGAAAACTATCCAATGCAGTAACTACTGCACCAGAACCAATTGTAAATATTAAAAATCCAACTATGGTCTTTAATGTTCCTGTTATTATTTCGCTTACAGCTTTCTTTTGAAGTATTAGCCCAATTAATGCCATTAAACCAACTAAAATTGCTGCTGAGCCTAGTAAGTCATAAACTATTGCCTTTAAAACTTCCACATTAATTCCCCCTTTTCATAATATTAAAGCTACTTTACTTCATCAAAAAATTTCTCTAGCTTTTCTTTTATCTCCTCCTTGTCCATTAAATTGTTAATGCCAATGACATATTTTCCTTTGCCTTCTAATTCCTGTGCCAAATCTGCCATTGCAATTAATAAATCTCCTTTAAACGTACGGACTGCAGACAATTCATCATGGAGTACCTTTAAATCAAATTTGTTTTCTTTCACAACTTGATCTACTTTGATTTTTAACATCATACTACTTCCCATGCCAGTTCTACAGGTTATTAATGCTGTTTTCATTTTAACCCCTCCTCGTATAATATGTTTAGAACTACTTTTTTAGGGTTCTAAACATATTTA
>DAIMNI010000045.1:0-18544 GCA_036720245.1 Tissierellia bacterium
TATTATTTACCCTCCGAACCACAATACGTCATCAGAATTATACTCTCAACGTGCATAGTCCAAGGAAACATATCCACTGGCTGCACTTCTTTTACCACATATCCCATCTCTACTAAATATCCCAAATCCCTAGCCAATGTAGCTGGATTACAGGATACATATACTAGTTTCTTAGGATCCGCTTTTATTATAGCATCTATTAAACTTTTATCTAACCCTTTTCTTGGTGGATCTACTACTATAGCATCTATTTTTATGCCTTGATTGTTTAACTTTGGTAATATATCCTCAGATTTTCCATGAATAAACTCTACATTATCTATATCATTTAATTTGGCATTTTCTCTAGCGTCTTCTATAGCATCTTTTACAATTTCTACACCATATACCTTTTTAGCATATTTAGAAATATATAGTGAAATAGTGCCTATGCCACAGTATAAATCTGCTACTACCTCATCCCCTTTTAAATCTAAATACTCTATTACTTTATTATATAATATTTCAGTTTGAATAGGATTTACCTGAAAGAAAGATTTTGGGGAAATGTAGAATTTATATTCTCCTATGGAGTCTATGATTTTATCCTCTCCAGATAATTTTATATTTTTATGACCTAGGACTACTGAGGTGTTTTTGGAGTTTATGTTTTGGTATATAGAATTGAGACCTGTCCCCTTTATTTGATTCCAAATGAAAGGGACTGTCCCTTTCATTTGGTGTTTTGTTTCAGTAACTACTATCACCATAGATTTCTCATCCTTTGTACTTCTCACCACTATATCCTTTATATTTCTATTGCCATTTTCTTTAAAGTATTCTTTAAAAGTATCTATTATCCCATCTGTTATTTGATTTTGAATTATACATCTATCTACTGGGATCAAATTATTAGTTTCTCTTTTAAAATATCCTATATCTCCATTTTTATCAACTTTAAAATCTGCCTTATTCCTATATCTATAAGGATTATCCATTCCTATGGTTTCTTTTACATTAATATTTTCTATTTTTCCGATTCTTTCTAGATTATTTTTTACCATATCTCTTTTTAATTCCAATTGTTTTTTATAATCTAAATTATGTAATTGACATCCACTGCATTCTGGGAAAAAATTGCATTTGGATTTTACTCTATAGGGAGATTCTTTTATTATTTCAACAGTCTTTCCTATTCCAAAATTCTTTTTTAATTTTGTAATTCCAAACTCTACTTTATCTCCAAGGGTACAATTATCTACAAAGAAAGTAAATCCTTCATACTTACCAACCCCCATTCCCTCACTATTTATATCTATAATATCTAATATTAATTTTTCGCCAATATTAAAATCCATAATATATCCCTCCAAAAAAATAGGGCACAAATGTGCCCAAGAATCAGTATCCCTTTATTCCTTTCTCTGATTATAGCCAAAAATTAGGAAATTTATACCTAATCAAATGATCAGAAATAGCCACCACCAATATGGTATATTCCCGAATTATTTCCATATACTAGAAACCCCAAAGATAGACCCCAAAAATTGTCAACTGTCCATTGTCAATTGTCCATTATCTAACTACCATCTTATAATTATATTGGTATAACCCCTATTAATCAATCCTTGTAGCCATCTTTTAGTATATGCCTTGTAGAATTCCCTAGTCCCAGGTAGAACCATGGTTATCCCAACAATATCTGTAATTATTCCTGGAAGGAGCAATAGAAAGCCCCCTACAAGGATAGAAAATCCTGTAAGGATTTCGTCCCCTGGAACTCTTCCTTCTCCCATGGCTTTATTTATACTTTTGATTACTAATTTCCCCTCAGATCTTGCTAAATAATAGCCTGCAATTCCTGTGGCTATTATTAAAAGTATAGTAGCCCCAAAGCCCATAGATTGGGAGGCTTTAACTAGTATATATAAATCCAGTATTGGCATTAGTATGATTAAAGGCATTAACTTCCACATAGTATTATCCCCTAAAAGACTTTAGCTTCCCCTTTATATATTCGACCTGTTATAGCATCTACAGTTATAGTGTCCCCATCTTTTATTATTTTAGTAGCATCTTTTGCTCCTACTATAGTGGGCTTTCCTAAATTTAGTCCTACAATAACTGTATGGGATGTTAAGCCACTTTGTTCTACAACTATTGCTGAGGCTTTTTCCATATACCTAACCATGTCCTTATCTGTAAATTTAGATACTATAATATCTCCCTCTTTAAACTTACCTTCTAGCTCTTTACTATTACTTCCTATACATACCTTGCCAGATATAGACTTTTTACCTATACCTACACCTTTTAATAAAACTTTTCCTACAGTATGAACTTTTATTAAATTAGTAGTGCCACTAATTCCAACAGGAATACCTGCAGTTATAACTATTAAATCCCCTTCATTAACATAACCCTTTTCTATGGCAGAGTTAATGGACATATCTATAACTTCATCAGTATTATCACTTCTCACAGACATTATTGGATAAACTCCCCATACTAAAGATAATTTTCTCATTACCTTTTCTGATGTAGTTGCAGCAATTATTGGTGCCCTTGGTCTAAACTTGGATATAGCTCTAGAAGTATAGCCAGAAGAAGTAGCTGTAATAATAGCACTTGCATCTAAATCCTCAGCCGTAGTACAAGTAGCCTTACTAATAGCATTTGTAGTAGATATATCCTTTATATTAGTTTTAGATTTTAATATTTCTATATAATCTAAAGATTCTTCTGTTTTGGTAGCAATTTTATACATAGTTTTTACAGATTCTATTGGGTATTTTCCTATAGCTGTTTCACCTGATAGCATTATAGCATCTGAACCATCTAAAATGGCATTGGCCACATCTGTTACCTCTGCCCTAGTAGGCCTAGGATTTCTTATCATGGAATCTAACATTTGGGTAGCTGTAATTACAGGTTTTCCTGCTATATTACATTTTTTTATAATTTCTTTTTGAACTAAAGGAGTTTCCTCTGTTAAAATTTCTACTCCTAAATCCCCTCTAGCTACCATTATTCCATTAGATACCTCAATTATCTCATCTATATTGTCTACGCCTTCCTGATTTTCAATTTTAGAAATAATATCAATATCATTGCCATTGTTTTTTTCTAATATTCTTCTAATTTCAATTACATCCTCTGCCTTTCTAATAAAGGATGCCGCAATAAAATCTATATCATTTTCTATTCCAAATTTTATGTCCTCAATGTCTTTTTCTGTAATTGCTGGTAGATTAATAGATACATTGGGCACATTTACACCCTTGCGGTCTTCTAGTGTCCCACCATTAATAACTTTACAAATTATATCTCTATGATTTATAATTTCTTCCACAAGTAGTTCTATTAAGCCATCATCTAATAGTATTCTATCCCCCTTTTTTACATCTTTAGGCAATCCATCATAGGAAATAGATACATTAGTTTTATCCCCAATTATATCCCTAGTAGTTAAAGTAAATTTGTCTCCATCTTCCAGTTCTACATCCTCTTTAAACTTTCCCAGTCTAATTTCTGGGCCCTTAGTGTCTAACATTATTCCTATAGGTAAATTCATTTCTTCTCTTATTTTTTTCACCATATCAATTCTAGCCTTATGCTCTTCATGACTTCCATGGGAAAGATTTAATCTTACTATATTTAAACCTTCCTTAAACAATTGTCTTAGTACCTTTTCATCAGTAGCAGGCCCTATGGTGCAAACAATTTTAGTTTTTTTCATCTTTACACTCCTTCACTACATTGAGAGTATTTTTGCCATTTCATACATTTCCATATTTAGTTTTTTCTCTAAGTTTAAAGCTTCTTCCAGATCCATCTGAATTATTTCATTACATTTTATTCCTACGGCCTTTCCAAATTCACCTTGAAGTAAAAGCTCTATAGCCTTATAACCCATTTCACTAGCTGTAATTCTATCAAATGAGGTTGGTGAACCTCCCCTTTGAATATGACCAAGTATTGTTACTTTGGTTTCAGTGCCAGTTTTTGATTCAATTTCTTCACCTACTTCATAGGCATTGCCTACTCCCTCTGCCAATACTATTATATGTTGAAGTTTTCCCCTATTTCTACTTTGAATTACCCTTCTACAAACTTCATCTATATCAAAATCTACCTCTGGCACTATAATACTTTCAGCACCACCAGATACACCAGAGTAAAGTGCAATATCTCCACAATTTCTGCCCATTACTTCCACAATATTTGCCCTACCGTGAGAGGTAGATGTATCCCTAATTTTTCCTATTGCATCCACTACAGTTTCTATTGCAGTCATAAAACCAATAGTATAATCTGTATAACCCATATCATTGTCAATAGTACAAGGAATACAAATTACTGGCACTCCCCTATCATACAATGACTTAGCACCTCTAAATGTTCCATCGCCACCTAATACTACAAGCCCATCTATGCCAAATACTTCTATTACATTTAAAGCCTTTTCTAATCCTTCTTCTGTTTGAAATTCATCACATCTTGTAGACCTGAGCATAGTGCCTCCCCTTTGAATTATGTCTGCAACAGAAGATGAATTCATCTTCTCTATTTCTCCATTTAATAGCCCATTATACCCTTGTTTAATGCCTAGCACATTTAAATTATTATGAATTGCTGTTCGTGCTATAGACCTAATGGCTGCATTCATTCCTGGAGCATCTCCTCCACTAGTTATTATACCTATAGTCTTCATATTCTTCCTCCTCTTTAAGTTTCCTAAATTACCCTATATAAAATATTATAGCACAAATACTATGAAATCTTTACATTATTTTCACCTAGGGCTTCTACTAATTCTTTAAATAATAGTTTATTTTCTATATTTACCCATAATTCCCTATGAGCTATTACAGTTTTACCCTCATCTTCTAAATATACATATACCGGGGTTTCTCCCCTATATTTTTTTAATATTTCCTTTATAGAATCAAAAGTATTTAATGGCTTTCCCTTAGATATTTTTAAAAAGACCTTCCCTTCTTTATATTTATTTAATGGAAATATTTTTTCACAAATAATCTTAGGTTCTTCTTCCTCAGATAGGCTAATTTTCCCCTTTATTATTATTAAACTATCTTCTTCTATTAAATTATTATATCTATCAAAGGTTGTTGGAAACACAATACATTCTACTGCTCCATAAAGATCTTCTAAAGTAATAAAAGCCATCATATTATTATTTTTAGTGATCATATTTTTCTTTTTTACTACTATTCCACCAATAACTACTTTTTTCCCATCTACATTTTCAGCTATTCCCCCTTCTATATCTTCCTTAGTTTGAAATATTTCTGTAGTGCTTATGGTGGATACCCTTTTTAATTCTTTTTCATAAGGTTTTAATGGATGCCCACTAATATAGATTCCTAACATTTCCTTTTCCATAGCTAATAAGTTTCTAGAATTAAATTCTTTTAAATCAGGTAAATTATCTTTAGATATTTTAGTATCTATGGTTTCAAACATGGAAAACTGACCCTCTATATTTCTTTTTTTATCATGATGTATACTGTCTATAGTTTTTTCAAATATAGAGAGATATTGGGCTCTATTTCCCCCAAGGCTATCCATAGCCCCAGATTTAATTAAACTTTCCACAGCTCTTTTATTCATTACATTAGAATCTACATTTTCAATTCTTTCACAAAAATCTGTAAAACTATTAAATTTTCCATCTCCCCTAGCCTTAACTACTGCATCGGCAAAGCCTTCTCCTACATTTTTTACCGCCAAAAGTCCAAACCTAATTTTCCCATCTATTACAGTGAATTTTCTATAGGATTCATTTATATCTGGTGGCAACACTTTTATACACAGTCTTTTACATTCCCCAATATACATAGAAATAGAATTGGTATCTCCCATTACTGATGAAATTAAAGCTGCCATAAATTCCACTGGATAATAGTGTTTTAGCCAAGCAGTTCTATAGGCTACTACTGCATAGGCTGCTGAATGACTTTTATTAAAAGCATAATTGGCAAAATCAATCATTAAATCATATATTTTATTGGCAGTTTTCTCATCTACTCCATTTCTAATAGCACCAGGGATTATTACTTCCCCATTTTCATCTACCTCTCCATAGATAAATCTTTTTCTTTCCTCTTCCATTACATCCATTTTCTTTTTGGACATGGCACGTCTTACTAAATCTGCCCCACCCATAGAGAATCCACCAATATCCCTAACTATTTGCATTACCTGTTCTTGATATACTATACAACCATAGGTAACATCCAATATTGGAATTAACTTTGGGTGCAGATACTCTATATTGTCTGGATTGTTTTTGTTTTTTATATACTCTGGAATTTGGCTCATAGGCCCTGGCCTAAATAGGGAGTTTGCAGCTATTAAATTTTCAAATACATTTGGCTTTAATTCTTTTAAAAATCTTCTCATGCCAGCAGATTCAAATTGAAATACGCCTAGAGTTTCTCCCTTAGTAAACATTTTTATAACCTCTGGGTCATCATAAGTTAATTCAGAAAAATCTACTTTTACTCCATAGTCTTTTTCAATTAAATTTATAGCATCCCTTATAACCGTAAGAGTTCTAAGGCCTAAAAAATCCATCTTTAAAAGCCCTAATTCCTCTAATTCTACCATATCAAATTGAGTAGTAATAGCATCGTTATTTCGAAGTAATGGAACATAATTTGTAATAGGATCTTTAGAAATCACCACACCTGCTGCATGGGTCGAGGTATGTCTTGGCATTCCCTCTACAGCTAGGGCTATGTCTATTAAATTTTCTACTTCTTCATTGGTTCTATACATATCCCTTAAATTTTTATTTACTTCAAGGGCTTTAGAAATATTAATTCCCAATTCCATAGGAATTTGTTTGGCTATATAATCTACTTCTCCATAGGGCATATTTAATGCCCTTCCCACATCTCTAATGGAACCTCTAGCAGCCATAGTCCCAAAGGTAGTAATTTGAGCAACTTTATCCTTGCCATATTTTTCTATCACATAATCTATAACTTCTTCTCGTCTTTCATAGCAAAAATCTATATCTATATCTGGCATACTAACCCTTTCGGGATTTAAAAATCTTTCAAATAATAAGTCATATTCCAATGGGTCTATATCGATAATTCCTAATGCATAGGATACAATAGAACCTGCAGCAGAACCTCTACCAGGTCCTACCATAATATTCTTTTCATTTGCAAATCTTATAAAATCCCATACTATAAGAAAGTAATCTGTATAGCCCATATTTACAATGGTATTAAATTCATAATTAAATCTTCCCTCTATTTCAGGGGTAATAGTATTGTATCTATTTTTAAGCCCATTAATGCACAGTTCCTTTAAATATCCTTCCTTAGTATATCCACTAGGTATATCATAGCTTGGAAGATGCAGAGTATTAAAATCTATTTCTACATTACATCTTTCAGCTATTTTTACTGTGTTTTCTAATGCCTCCTCTATATCCCCAAATAAAAATTTCATCTCATCATAGGATTTTAAATAAAATTCACTACTAGGGAACTTCATTCTATCGGTATCTTGGGTGGTTTTCCCCGTTTGTATACATAATAGTACATCATGTACTATATAATCCTCTTTATTTATATAATGAACATCATTGGTGGCAACTAGTGGAATTCCCGTTTCTTTACTTATTTGAATTAATTCTTTGTTTATTTTTCTTTGTTCTTCTAGTCCATGGTCTTGTAATTCTAAGTAAAAGTTATTTTGACCAAAGATTTTATTATATTTAAGTGAAATTTCCTTTGCTTTATTATAGTTTCCATTTAATAAATGTCGTTGTACTTCTCCTCCTAAACAAGCACTTAGGGCAATTATACCTTCACTATATTTTTCTAATATACTAAAATCCACTCTAGGTTTATAATAAAAGCCATTTATATAGCCTTCTGATACTATTTTCATTAAATTTTTATAACCTATATTATTTTCAGCTAATAGTACTAAATGATATTGGCTTTTATCCTTAGGCTCTTTTTCCGTGTATTTGTTTATGGCCATATATACTTCTGAGCCAAGTATTGGCTTAATACCCCTTTTTTTAGCTTCTTTATAAAATTCAATTACTCCAAACATAGAACCATGATCAGTTATAGCTATGGCTTCCATGCCTAGCTCTTTGGTTCTATCTAATAATTTCCCTATTCTACAGGAGCCATCTAATAGAGAATATTCAGTATGGACATGAAGATGAACGAAATTATCCTTGTATCTCATTTTAAAATCCTTTCCAATAATAGTTATATATTAATTTTATCATATTTTAGGAAAAAATAAACTCTATTGGGTCAACTAATTTTATAGTGTATTATCCTATGCTTTTATGATAAAATAAATATATTAAATTTATGGAGGAATAGAAATGAAAAATATTTTAATTACTAATAATAAATATGTATATGATAAATATAAAGATAAGTTTGAAACAGTATATGATAAGAATTTTACATATTTCGATGTATTAGAATATGTAAGGAACAAAGTTCATGATGGTCATGAACTACTTACACATCCATTATCTGGTTCAGTAAAGCCAAATGAAACCCCTTTTAAATCTGTTATAATATCTAATAAAAAAGAAGTTTTGGATTTTAATAGCTTGAAAATTATAGAGGACAGTATAGCTACCTATAAAAAATTTGTATCCATTAAACCTACATTTGATTGGCCAGAAAGTATATTAGACGATTTTATGGTTATAGATTTGTCTTTAATAGACAATGCCATTAATAGTATGATTTAAACAAAGACGACCACTGGTCGTCTTAGTCTCCTAAATTTGATTCCAAAAACTCCTTTAATTCAACCATGGCTTCCTCTTCATCTTCACCTCTTGTAATTAATTTTATTTCTTGTCCATGGGCTGCACCTAGACTCATTACTCCTATTATGCTTTTCCCATTAATTTTTTTCCCTTCCATTTCCAAATATATATCTGCCAAAAATTTACTAGACTTTTGAACAAATATTGCAGCAGGCCTAGCATGTAACCCTACTTCTAAATTTATTTTTACTTTTTCTTCTTTCATTTAAACTTCCCCTTTCCTTAATTTATCTGCAATTTCTTCTATTTTTCTAAATCTATGATTTATCCCTGATTTACCCAAGGGTGGATCTAGCATATTGCCTAATTCTTTCAGGCTAGCACCCCTATGTTCTAATCTTAAATATGCAATTTCCTGTAAATTCTTAGGTAATTTCCCTATGCCCATTTTTTCTTCTATTATTTCTATATTGTTTACTTGTTTTAAAGAGGCATTTATGGTTTTATCTAAATTAGCTGTCTCACAATTTACTATTCGATTTATATTGTTTCTAATATCCTTTAACACTCTTATATCTTCAAACTTTAATAAGGCTTGATGGGCACCTATTATATTTAAAATATCTGATATTTGCTCCCCCTCTTTTAAATAAATAATATAATTCTCTTTTCTCATTATTATTTTAGAGTTCAAATTAAAAGAATTTATTATATTTGATAGTTCTACACTATGCTCATGATTATTTGTAACAAATTCTAAATGATAGGCTTTTTCTGGATTAGAAATAGAACCTCCCCCTAAAAAAGCCCCCCTAATATAGGCTCTTTTACAACATCTGCCTTCCACTAATTTTTCAGGGATTTTATAATTTATATCAAAAAAACTATTTTCATCAGTTAAAAAACCTATATCTTCTAGTATTTTTTTAGTTATTTCCGTATTGTTTATAATTATTATATAATTATTATTTTTTTTAAGCTGTTTGTTTTTTCTAACCATAACTTCAACATTTGTATTGTATAGATCTTTTATTAGAATAAATATTCTTCTAGCTATGGCAGCGTTTTCAGTAACAAATTTTAATCTTAAGCTTTTCATTTTACTAAATTGTATAGTACCACTAATTCGTATAATTGCTGCTAATTCTGCCAATGCACAGCAATGGTTTTCAATTGGAAGTCTGGCCAATTCATTTTTTGTCATAGATGAAAAGGACATTTTATCTCTCCTAATTTTATATTTTTCCTATATTAACATTAATGCCTTATCTATTATCTTTCTTTCATCTTCGTATTTTATTAATTCTTGTACTTTATCTATATGAACAAAGGTAGCCTCTATAAAACCCTCCCTTTTTTGTGGAAAAGCTGTCATATTATTAGCCTCCATTAGATACCAATGAACTGTTTTATAGATAGTTTCGTCCCCTTTCATATTTTTATAAGTATAGTGTACCATTCCAATATATTTTTTTATTTCAGCCTTTACTCCAGATTCTTCAAAGACTTCTCTTAAGGCAGTTTCCCTTATATCTTCGCTTTTTTCCGTTCTTCCCTTAGGCAGCACCCAGTCCCCATTAAATTTTCTCAATAATAAAATTGTGTTTTTAAAAACTACAACTCCTCCTGCACTTACCTCCTCTGTCATTAATACCACTCCTATTTTCCCTTAGATATTATAGTTATTATACTACAAAACTAAATTTAATGCTAAATTATTTCAAATCTTATTTAAAATATAGTATTATAGAGATAAAGAATCTATTAAAGGAGGAATTGTAGTGAAAATTGATATGAATTATGTATTAAAAAATTTAGAAGAATTATTAAAGACTCCAAGTCCAACAGGAAATACCGAAAATGCTATTAATTTTGTAGAAGCAGAGTTTAAATCCATGGGAATACCTACTTACAGAACAAATAAAGAAGCCTTAGTAGCTACTATAGAGGGGAAAAATACAGATAAAGAAATTACTCTTTCTGGCCATGTAGACACTTTAGGTGGAATGGTTAAGGAAATAAAGTCCAATGGTAGATTAAAATTAACTCAAATTGGTGGATATGTATGGAGTACTGTAGAGGGAGAATATGTAAGCATCGAAACTCTAGAAGGCAAAAAATATACAGGAACTATACTTACTACTGCAGCCTCTTCTCATGTTCATGGAGATGAAACTAAAACCATAGAAAGAAATCAAGCCAATATGGAAATAAGACTAGATGAAAAGGTTAATACTAGTGAAGATGTTGAAAAATTAGGAATTAATGTGGGAGATTTTATATTCTTTGACCCAAGGGTTATAATTACAGATAGTGGATTTATTAAATCTAGACATTTAGACGATAAAGCTGGAGTAGCCTCTATACTAGGAATTGCTAAATATTTAATTGATAATAATATTAAACCAAGATGTACCACTAATTTCTTTATTAGCAATTATGAAGAAGTAGGCCATGGTGCCAGTGCAGCTATACCTGAAAAAACCACTGAATTTATTGCCATAGATATGGCAGCACCAGGAGAAGGGCAAACCTCTGATGAATTTTCTGTAACGATTTGTGCAAAAGATAGTTCTGGCCCCTATAATTTAGAATTAAAAAAGAAATTAATTAATTTAGCAAAAGAAAACAATATTGATTATAAAATAGACATTTATCCATACTATGGTTCTGATGGTTCTGCCACTTTGCGTGCAGGCAATGATTTTAAAGTAGGACTAATTGGACCTGGGGTAGATGCATCCCACTCTTTTGAGAGAACTCATAGGGATGCTATAGAAAATACTATTAAACTGGGAATTGCATATTTACAATAGTAAGCTGGGATAATGGGACAACGGGGACGGTTCTCTTTGTCCCATAAAGTCCCCTGTCCCAAGTATTACCAGGTTTATTTTCTGTATTAATAATTAAAATATAGATACAGTTAAATGGAAGGGTGATGAAAATTACTTTAAATGAAAGATTTATTATAAATTTGCAGGGAAAATCCTATGTTACTTATGAGGGGCTATTAGATTTGGCTCATCAGAAAAACCTAAAATCCTTAGAAGTAGAAATAATTCAATTTCCTAATAAGGAAAACAATATGACTGCTATATGTAGTGCTAGGGCTGCTACTGAGGATGAAATATATGTTGATATAGGAGATGCCAGTCCTCAATCTGTTAATTCTAATATAGCCCCTCATTTAATTCGTATGGCCTCAACTCGTGCCAAGGCCAGAGTTTTACGGGATCTTACTAATATAGGTATGACTGCCATTGAGGAATTGTCCTATAATGATAATGTTTCAGAAGCTGAAGAATCCTATACTCCCACCTCAGAGGAACCCCCTACTAAAAGGCAATTAGAGACCATTAAAAAATTAGCAGAGGGATTAAATACTAATATAGATTATGATAGTTTAAATAAAAAGACTGCAGGAAATTTAATATCTAAAATGTTAGATGAAATAAAGAAAGCCTAAATCTCTTTAAAAGGCTTTCTTCTTTTTTATATCTATCAATAATTGACTTAAAACTATAGAATCATGGCGGATATAGTCCTTTTTAATATCTACTAAATTGGCCTGAATCAACTTTATATTTTTATTATTTAAAGTTTTTTCATCATTTTTCCCTAGTACTACTGGTTTTGAACCATCTATTGTATATTTTTTTAAATAGGCTTTAGGTATTTCTTCTTCATTTACAATTACATAATCGATAAAATCTTCTCTACTATGTTTAAGTATAGCCTCCACATGGTCTAATACCGTATAATCATCTGTTTCCCCTGGTTGGGTCATTATATTAGATATATATACTACAGCACCACTAGATTCATAAATTTTATCTACCATATTATTTACAAGTAAATTTGGAATAATACTAGTGTATAAGCTACCTGGCCCTAATACTATTAAATCTGCCTCTTCTATGGACTCAACTGCCTCTATTAAGGGATAAGTCATAGTAGGTTCCATATACATTCTATTTATCCTGCTGGAAAGCTCTTGAGTTCTTAATGGAATTTCAGATTCTCCTTTTATAGTTTTCCCATTTTCTAATTCTGCAATCAAGGTAACATCTTCTAAAGTCATAGGTAGAACTTTACCTGTAACCGCCAATACATTACTAGTTTCCTTTATGGCCATTTCAAAACTACCATAGATTTCATTCATTGCCGCTATAAACAAATTTCCAAAATTTTGTCCTTTGAGTACCCCTTCTTCAAATCTATATTGAAGTAATTTTTCCATAGTAGGTTCTGTATTGGCCAATGCCAATAGGCAAGAGCGAATATCCCCTGGTGGAAGCATTCCCAAATCTTCTCTTAGTACTCCTGAACCCCCACCATCATCAGCTACTGTAACTATAGCTGTAATATTAGAAGTGAACTCCTTTAGCCCACGAAGTAATACTGATAAACCTGTACCTCCACCAACTACCACTACTTTTGGAGCCTCAGATAGAACTTTTTCTTTGTAGATAATATTATTTAATTCTTCCCTACTTAAATTTTTATTGATTTTGGTCTTCTTTTCCATCCATAGTACAACTCCTTTACTCTAATCTATAATCTCTATGGATAGCAATAGTTCTGTGACCTTCACTTTTAAGTTTTTCCTCAATATCCTTTGCTATGGCCACTGATCTATGTTTCCCACCTGTACAACCTATTCCTATTATAAGCTGAGTCTTCCCTTCTTTTATATAATAGGGAATTAAGAAACTTAACATATCCATTAGTTTTTCGATAAATATTCTTGTTTGTTTCCACTTAAATACATAATCTCGTACATCTGAATCTTCCCCTGTTAATTCTTTTAATTCTTTTACATAATAGGGATTAGGTATAAATCTCACATCAAAAACCAAATCTGCATCTAAAAGTATCCCGTATTTGAAACCAAATGAAACAACTGATATAGTTAGTTTTCGTAATTCTTTACCCTCTAAGAAAATTTTAACTATTTCTTCCTTCAACATGCCTATGGTTAGCATTGAGGTATCTATTATATAATTGGCCTGATTTCTTACTTCCTGCAATAGAATTCTTTCTCTTTCTATGCCATCTATAATTCTACCACTAGGATTTAGTGGATGAGGCCTTCTTAATTCTTTATACCTTTTTATTAACACATTGTCCTCGGCATCTAAAAATAAAATTCTATATTTTAAACCTTGTTCATTTAAATCGTCTAAGCCCTCAAATAAATCTTCAAAAAATATTCCCCCTCTAATATCCACCACTACGGCTACCTTGTCTATATTTCTTTTAGATTCATAACAAAGCTCAGCAAACTTGGGAAGTAATTGAGGAGGTAGATTATCCATACAATAATATCCTATATCTTCCATAGCCTTCATGGCTTGAGATTTCCCTGCTCCAGACATTCCCGTTATTATAACAAATTCCAAACTCTACACCTCCATATTATCCTCTGCATTTCTAATCCTATTAACTGGAACTTTTGCTTTTAAAGCCCTTTCTATGCTATTTTTAAAATCTCCAACCTTAGATGGATCATGGGCATCACTATTTATAATAAATTCTACATCGGTTTTAAGGGCCTTTTCTATATTTTCTACTGATAATTGACTATGGCTAGAATTAATCTCCAATGCTATATTGTTTTCATAGGCAATTTGAGCAATCCTTTCTATATCTAATTTTGACTTACTTCCAGGATGGGTGATTATATCTATTGGATATTTTTCTATAGCCCCAATAATTGCATTGGTATTTAATTTTATGGCCTTATCCCTTAAAAAAGATAGCTTTTTAGATAAAATGTTTAATACATAGAAATTATACATAGAGCGTAAATTCTTTGGCATTATTCCATAGTGGAAACCTAATAATAATATATCTATTATTTCTAGTATATCCTTATCTACATCTATACCTCCATTATAATCCACAATATTGGCTTCTACACCTAATAATATTTTTATATCTCCATATTCTTTATTTAACTTATCTATTTCTTCCCTCATTTTAAATAAATCTTTTTTTTTCACCCCATAGAAAATATGCCCTGGTCCATGATCGCAAATTGCTATTTCTTTTAATCCTTTTTTTCTTGCTGCCTCTACATTTTCCCTAATAGTTCCCTTTCCATGGCTAAATATAGTGTGAGTATGGTAATCTCCTATTATTTTCATCTTGTCCCTTTCTAATCCCCAATTATTTTTATTTCTGTTTCTAATTGCACCCCAAATTCATCCTTAACTATTTTTTGTACTGTCTTAATTAAAGTATAAACCTCCCTAAAATTAGCCTCTCCAACATTAATTACAAAACCACAATGCTTTTCAGAAATTTGAGCATCCCCATATCTTAAACCTCTAAGGCCTGCATCTTCGATTAATTTCCCTGCAAAATATCCAGTTGGTCTTTTAAAAGTACTGCCTCCACTGGGGTATTCTAAAGGCTGTTTAGATTGTCGTCTATGGGCTAAGTCCTCCATCTTTTCTTTTATACTGAATTTTTCCCCTTTTTGCAATTGGAATTCTGTAGATAATACTATTAAATTATCATCCACTACTTTAGAACCCCTATATCTAAAATTCATCCCTTCATTGCTAATTTCTATTATATTATTATTCTCATCTAATGCCCTTACTTTTAATACTATATCTTTCATCTCCCCACCATAGGCTCCTGCATTCATGGCAATAGCTCCACCTACAGCACCAGGTATTCCACTGGCAAATTCAAAGCCTGTTAGGGAATTTTCTAAGGTGTATTTTCCAATATCTGATAATAATGCTCCTGCTTCACAATTTATTCTATCCCCATCTATAGATATTTTATTATATTTATCTGCTATTTTAACAACTGCCCCTCTAATTCCAGTGTCTTTAACAAGTAAATTAGTACCATTTCCCATAATAAAATATTTTATATTATTTTCCCTTAAAAACTTAATACTATTTATTATATTTTCTTCAGTTTTAGGTATTATCATTATATCAGCAGGACCACCTATTTTAAAAGAAGTATGATTCTTCATAGGTTCATTAAATAATATTATTCCAAAATCTACATCTTCAAATAATTTAACATAATTGTTTTCCAAAATACCACTCCTATATATTTATTTGCTCAGTCCCTCCACTTTAGTCTTCGCATCTTCAATAGCTTCATAAGATTTCTTTTCTCCTAGTATTGCACTTTTTATTTCTCTATATACTATTTTTTCTATTTCCGAATAATTTTCCATTAAAGGTATATATATAGTATAATTCAAACTTTCTTCTATTCCCTTCATCTTTATATTATCCATATACATATCTTTTATATTGTTTTTTACAGTAAAAAGCCCCATATCTTCTAAAGTCTTTTGATTAGAGCTTTTTGTTAAATATTTAAGAAACTTAGCGCACATCTCCACTTTTTTTGGATCTTCACTTTTTGTAATACCATAAGAAAATATACCATCACTTAAAATAGTAGGCAAGTTTTTATCCTCTGTAGGGAAATTTGCTATATCAAAATTAAACCCATTGCCAGCTTTATATTGATTGTCTAAATACCTTACAAATCGAGAATCTCCGATATAAACTGCCACATTTTGATCTTTATAGAACATTTCCTGGGAAATTTCCTCATTAATTATACCAAAAAAATCTGGTAATATTCCATGCTTAAATTTTAAATCTATTAATTCTTCTAAGCCTTTTATAGCTTTTTCTCCATAAAAATTATATTTTAATCTTTTATAGTTTATAAATTCTCCCCCATGGGAAAGCACTAATCCCCCTATATTATAATTTCCAATATCCATTGGTGCCAATAGTCCATATTCTTTTATTATATCATTATCCTGAGAGGATTGTGTAAATTTTTTAAGTGTTTCTATGAATTCCTCATAGGTCCAATTCCCATTTAAAGGAGAACTTATTCCCCTTTCATTAAATTTATCTAAATTTATATACATGGAATAAGTAGTTAAAGCTATTGGCACTCCTAATAATTCTTCATTATAGTATAAAGGTTTAATAGCTTGTTCCCTAAAATCTTCTAGTTCTTCTTTTTCAAAATATTTATCTAAAGCTTCTAAGGCATTAAAATTAGAAAGCCTAAGATTTATAGGAATTATATCCTCTGTATCTTTCTCATCTATTGGAATAAGCTGTATATATACCCCTGGATTATATTTTTCAAAGGTTCTTATCTTTGGCCTAATCCATTTAGAAAAGCCTTCTATATCCATTTCCCTTATCTTTATTATACCCTTATATGGCTCTTCTACAACTTCTTCTAATTCGATGAAATTATTTATGAATAAGTTATAAGACCAAATTAATATAAAAACTACTAAAATAAAAGAAATAATTTTTCTCACAATGCCACCTCCTACAATATAAATATTCATATAGAACAGGCATTATGTAATTAAAAAAAGCCATTGAAAATTATTCAATGGCTTTAAATATTGTTTTAATATTTGCGATTCATACCAAAAAATAATAAAAGTGTTATTACTATTGGGTATAACAAATCTAAAACTTTTAAAAATCCATTATATTGTTTATTAATATAATCTAAAATTTTAACTCCACTATAATTTTTATTAAAGCAATATCCTGAAGAAAAACGTATAACTAAAGTAAAGAGCATTAGAACCAACACTTCTAATACCCCAGGACTTTTAAATACCATTATATACACGTAACCTATAATTCCAATGATTAAAGATACTATCATTATTACCTTGGTTTTAATTAACTTTTTCATTTCCCTACCTCATTACAATATAGTTGTTAAACATAATGGGTTAAATCATTTATACTTTAGAAAAGGCATTGCTGAATATCTTCTTGGATATAATGATTATAAAGATTCATTAGAAAAAGCTGTGAATTTTTCCGAAATGTTAGGACAATATAATATTAAAAATATGCTCATAGTAAATTGTAAAAAGTTTTATGATATAGATATATAATTATAATGAATCATCTCCCAATTCAAGACCATTCCATTCAATATAATCATCTTCTGCTGCCATAAATATATCATTACTGTTTTTAGTGGCTATCTACTTTCCGATAACCACTTCCCATATTTTCCATTCTGAATATTATACCCCTAGAAATTACTTAAATATAATTTTTAATAAATAATATTCATCAATTTTATCGAAATTTTCTTTTAAATTATCAACATTTGCCCATTTAAATTCAATTTCGTTAACTTTTGCTTTATTTGTTACTTTTAGTACAAATTTTTGTAGTTCTTCTGTTTGCCCCTCCATGTCATATGAATAATCTAAATCAGGTTTGATATTTTCATGTTCCTCAAGTTTAAACCCGTTTATATTGCTATTTATACTCCAACTACAAACAGACTCAACTTTTGGTAAAACAATCCTAACTTCATTATCTTCCTCCAAACTATACTCCAGTTCAAAAGAATCCTTTTTGTTCCATTCATATCCATCTTTTATTTCGAACGCTAAATCATTTATATAAATCATAGTTGGAATTGGGTACCCATTCTGATCTAATTGAAATATAGAATTATTCCCTTTATCTTTAGTATTACACCCTGTCAGTATTAATAGAGATAATTGTATAATTATTAATATTAAAATCTGTAGGGCCATAAACATATTTAGCCACATCTGACCATCCTAAACTTCTGCCTATATTATACACTAGAGGAATAATAAAGTAAACTAGATTCAAATCTAGGTTGGGACAAGGAGAACCGTCCCTGCTGTCCCAATCGGGTAGGAGGTAAATAATTATTTTATTTACCGACCTCCCCCACCACCGC
>DAIMNI010000046.1:0-10933 GCA_036720245.1 Tissierellia bacterium
CTATTTATTCTTTCACCTGGAGCATCTCAAGTGGTTTTTTCTTGTTTACCCTTCCTATACCAAGTATTAGTCCTAATATAGAGCCTAACAAGTATCCACCTATTACCTTGACATATTTATCTATACCTATTGGATAGTCATTTGCTGTAATTCCTATTATCAATCCACAGGCTAATATAATCCCTATTAGTATAAGGATTAGATTTTCTCTAAATAGATTCCATTGTACTTCTTTAGATTTAACTCCCAATATTCTAAGGATTGCCACATCTTTTGATCTTCCTATTGCCACCATAAAAGCTAGCATGCCTGCTATTATAATGGATAGGACAAAGGTTACCGGATATAGGACTTCAAGTAGGGATAGGCTTTTTTCTAAAGGTTCTACCACATTTATAAGTTCATCATCCCATAACTTTAATTCACATCTAATATCATCATATATATTATTTACCACCATATCCTTCAATTCATCTTTCCTGTCTAACAATTCTCTATTGGTTTCAGGTTTAAATTCAAATGATAGACTTCTATAATACACATTGTTTCCTTCAATAGCCTGTAATGCAGATAAGGGATAAATGAATATAGATTGTTCATCCCTAGCTATAGTAGTATAATTTTCAAGATACTCATGTAAATCTGCCATGTCTAGTTCTTCAAATGTTCCTACTATAGTACCATAGGTACTTATTAAATCCCTAGATTCTTCTACTAATGATATACTATCTCCAATTTTTAATGCAAAATTATCCATTGCCTTTTCTGATACTAATACTGGTATTTCACTATTTCCTTTTTCATCTAAGATTATTGGATTGGTTCTATCCGTAAAATCTACTTTGTAGTTTTTAAAAAAATCATCTAGGCTATAACCATCTACTAAATATAAATTTGTTAAATTAATTTTGCTATCACTATTGTAATCTTTGTTGCTGGCTAGAACATTAAATGATGCTTTAGGAATATGGTATGCTTTTTTCTCTTCCTCTGTCATTTCATACTTTCTTTCAAATCCATTTTCTTTTATATACATTTCTGAATATGACATACCAGCTAATGATAGAAAGTCCTTTACCAATCCAGTTTCTAACATATTATTGATTTGGGTTCCCGAAATTGGACCTCTCTTTGTACCCTGTACATATTCATCAGAACTGATTCTTAATTCACCTGTTATTTCAGTTTCATTGTAGGCCCTATCTATAAAGGAATTATTTTTAATTATTAAATGATTCATCCATAGCAAGGAAAATATAAATGTTCCCGCTAGGCTTAGTAAAAGTATGGAAGAAGCCTTGGAACGTATGGCATGATTAAAGGAAAATCTCCTTAATGTATTCCTGTTTCCCTTTGGTAATAGATTTTTGGTATCATAGTCTATCTTTCCTAGAAATTCAAGACTCAGTTCTAAACTAGTTTCATCTTTTTCTGCTAAAGGTTCTTTTTTTACTTTTTTCTTTGCATTATAACTGTTTATCAGCTCTATTACAGAAGTTTTTCTAAGTTGGTTAACCCTAAAAAATAGGAGAACTGTAAATAGTATTAATAATCCTCCTACAAACATAACAAGATATTTTAGTTCTAGTTCTGAACTTATAGTATTTATAGGCAACTCAGCTAATTCACTTAACAGCTCATCTGATTTGTTTATAGCACTAGTATATCCAAAAAATCCTCCTAGGATTGATGATAAACTTCCATAGACAATAAGAGGCATTATTAAATGTATTCCGCAAACCCTTGACGGGACTCCCAAGGCTCGTTCTATTGCATAGTTTAATTTGTGTCCCTCTACATAAATATAGACAACAAAGGAAAGAACCAGTATAAGAAGAACTGAAAACAAAATAGCACTAATTAAGGATGATTGCTTTATTGCCTTTGCTGAGTTCCAGAAACTTTCAGCATTGTTCTCTATGAAATAAAGGCTATATCCCATTTCCTTTAATGGTTCCTCATATTTTTTAATGAATTCCAACTCATATTCACTACTTTTTAGTGTAAAGCTGTAATAGTAGGAACGGATGTCGGGTACTGAAAGCTTTTGTTGATAATAATATCCAAAGTCTTTAGGCAAGGTACTATCAGGTATGTATATATTTCTTCCCATATTGGAAAATGTTTGTTCCGCAGATATTCCTACTACTTCAAATGATATAGGTTCACTGGTATTATATAGTTTCCATTCTTTTATATCTTTTTCCGTTGCTAAATATGACCAACCCTTTTCAGTGTTTCGCATTTTTATGTCTAACTTGTCTCCAATGTTAATATTTCTCATTTCTGATAAATGTTCATTTATAACACAAACATAGTTTTGATTTATATCATCTTCTTGATTTAAGAGACGACCCTCCTTTAGAAATTGATTTTTCATTACAGCCTGAAAGGTTGGTATAGCTGTCATATTTTTTGTTGCAATGATAAAAAAGGATTGAATATTTTCATTTAGTACATCAATATCCTCCTTTAACTCTTCCCACTTTGGAAGGTTCCAATCTATCTCTCCATCATCCTCCAACTTTTCATATAGAGGACCTAAGGTATAAAGAGGCTTAATCATAGTAAACTGTCCCAATAGGCTCTAAACAAATACAATTCTCCTGGCTCTAGGGTCAATAAATCATCTATAGCATCATTGTTAATAAAATTTATTTTATCTCCAGTTCTTAAGGATCTGGCGGCAACCGAGATACCTGTTTGTGACCCTTCTCTAATGTAGTCAGGAAATCCTGCAATTAATTCTTTAACTTTAATTTTTATTACTAGTCCATCATAAATATTTTCTGCACTTGATGCTTGATATACCTTATCCACTGTAGCAGTAAATATCACATCCCCCAAAAATACTTTGTAATCATCAATGGTATAATCATAAAATTCTGGGTTTGTTTTTTCGGACTGGCTTGTATCCGTATTTGGTAACCCATCTATTATCCCTTGACAAGTCATTCTATGGTCCTCATAGTCTATCATTGGATCTTCACTTAATAATGCCTGTGCTTCATTAATATAATAATTATCTCCATCTATAGACTGTATAGTTCCTATACTCTTATAGTAATTTCCAATCCTATTAATTTCTCTATTAACTATAAAAAACTGTGTAATACTAGAAATAAAAGTATTAGAAACAATTAATAGTAAAAGAAGAAGTAATATTCCCTTTAAAGGTCTCCTGATATTAGATTTATTGATTGGGTTTTTCATAGAAATCACTCCCTTATCTATTATTATCCTGGCAAACAGTAAACTGTAACTTTGAAATCTTATTAAAGTCTTCCTTACTAATATCATTAATAATATTTTCAGTATTCAATATAGTCTTTAAATCAATATTCTTAGGAATTACATCAGTAAATTCAATAATAATTGAATCTTCCTTCATTTTCCCTATAGTTATTGATCCTAACTGATTCGATTCTACTAAAATATCTCCCTTCCCTGTATAAGATAATTTAGTGCTCATAATTTTAGAGGATATTTGCGATGATTTAGCTCCTATAAATATAGAGGTAAATGCTACTAATAAACATGCTATAAACAATATCCCTTTACCAGACTTTGCTTCATGGGCTAAAATACAGTCAAATCGTTCTTTCATCTTAAGACCTGATGAAGAAAATGTTGTGCTATATGAAGGCAGATAGGAAATTTCCATAATACAATACTTATATAATACATTACAATACTCGATTTTTTCATCTTTATTTAAAGTTTCCGCAACTGCTTCATCGCAGGCCATCTTTATATCCATAGTAATTTTTTTCCCCATTAAATATACCAATGGATTAAACCAATGAATACATCGTGCCACAAGATATAGCATTTTAACCAAGTTATCTTTTTTCTTAATATGAAACATTTCATGCTGAATAATATAGTCCAGTTCTATTTGATTGTCCAAGCCTACTAAGTATTGTGGTAATATTAATATTTTTCTAAATACTCCAGTTACAAATGGAGATGTATTTCGTTTTGTTACTCGGATTGTAATGGGTAAATTATACGCTAATAAACTCTTATTAAAGGCTATATGGAAATAAATATAGTGTGCAATGATAATAGAAATGGAAATCAAGAATCCTATTATCCAGACCTTCGCAAAATATGGAATAAACGGATTCCAAATCACTTGAATTCTTTGCAATAAATTCACGGTGCTAGCTGCTACTCTGCTATTTATATTACTAGAAATATTACCTGATATTGTATTCATTACCTTCCATTGAGTGAAAACTTTAGGATTTATCATTGAACCAGGAATTAATAATCTTAGGATTAATATAATCCAAAGTAGACGAAAGGTTTGCTTCCTATATTTTTTATAGTTTACTTTTCTAAATATGGTTAATATAAAATATAGAATAGAAAATGATATGGAAGATATAAGAATACCCTTCATATTAATCTTCCTCCTTCAAAATCTCATCTAAATAATCCCTCAATCCTATAATATCCTCTTTAGTTAGATTATTGGATTCATAAAGTCCAGCTACAAAATGTTGCAATGAGTCATCGTAAAGTTTTTCTAATAAAGATTTGCTTTTTTTATCAATGTATTCATCAGATACTAATGGAACATATAGGTTTTTATGCCCAATTTTATCTATTTTTAGGTACCCCTTATTTACTATTCTCGCTAGAAAATTTCTTACAGTATTATTAGTCCATCCATACTCCGCTACTGCTTCCTGTACTTCCTCTAATATCATAGAAGATTTCTTTTCCCAAAACTTTACCATAATATTTAATTCTGAATCAGATAATTTTTTCATTGAATCCCTCCCCATCTATCACAATTGTAGTAACTAAATTTTATCACTACAATTGTAGTATGTCAATAGGAATAAAAATTTAACCTCTGACATTTATTCTGTCCTTTTTTATGGATACGTTTAAACCTAGGGATATTATAGGAAAATCGGTGATAATTCACTAGAATCCTGATGATTATAGGACGCAGCCTGCTGGGAATTCGGGAATGAGGATGGCTTGTGGGGTTATATATAGGCTTTATTAGGGATGAAAGGTCAGATTTTTAGTCTGACCCTATTGTACCTGATGCCTTTTAAATATCCTCCCTGAGAGTCGTAGCAATATAAGTGATAATAATATATAAACAAAGGTAGCCATTTCATAAAAAGTAAATACTTTCCCAAAGGCTGGATAAGCTACATAGCCATAATATTGGCGACCATTTAAAAATACAGGTGAAAGTTTTACAATCATTTGATATAGTTTATTTGCCTTACCAGAGGGAACAAATAAACCACCTATATACAATATCATTACAATAACTACAACAGGTGTAGTTTTTTTAATTATAGAAGATAGAATTAGTGCCATTGTTGTAACCACTAAAGCACTTAAAATTGTCATAAAAATTCTAATTCCTATCATCTTTAATAAATTCCAATTGTAAAGAATATCCGTACCTAGAACTTGTATAGGCAAATCCCAACCCTTAATTCCAAAAAACAGCAATAGGGGAAGAATACATAATAGGATACCTAATAAAACAGTACACATTGAAAATATTAAAGAGGCTATAATCTTTCCTACTACCAATTTAGTTTTTCCATATTTTGAAGATAATAAAACAGCATCTGCACCTGTTTCATGCTCGTTTGAATATACTCCACTAATAGCAATTCCAATAGCTACAATTACTAACATGAATATATCTAGAGACTCATCAACATAAGTCCATCCACGAAAATATCCATATTGATAAGGTCCCTTTGTTGCATTAGCTTTTTTATCCCAATATTCTTTTTCTACCCTTGAATATTTCATAGTATTTAATCGGTTTTGAACCTTTTTTTGTCTTTGTATATAAAAATCATTTAATTCATTAAATTTTACAGCTAAATCATGAGGATTCCAGTAATCAAAAGGATTAGATGCATAGTTTTCAGCAATCCAATGGAAATATCCTTCTCTTGGCTTATAAAATTCATAGTAGATATCTTTGGGCAATGCTTCACCAAATTGAAAACCAGTTTTGTTTTTTTCTGCCCCATAGTTTTCACTTAATTTTTGAATATTTAATTGAATTTCTTCATTGGTTTGCAATTTGCTAAATATCTCATTTTTTACTTCCTTCTCAAGAATTATTCCTTTATGTTTTTCAATTTGATTTCCATTACCATTATAAAACGTATATTTAAGCATTTTAGGAAGAAAAGAATATATTATAAGTAAAAAACTTAAGATGAGTACTCCTATGGTTAATTTAGATCTTAATATTTTCTTTAATTCAAATTTAATAATTCGGTTCATTTTACTCCTCTCCTTCTTGAATTTCTTTTGGATTATAGTATAGGTATAGATCTTCTAGATTTGGATCTAGTGGTATTGCATTCTTTGATGGGGGTACATCTGAAATCGCCCTGAGATTTATCTTATCATCCTTTCTAGAATAGCTAATTATCATTAACTCTTCCATATGCTTAAGTAGCTCACTCTCATTAATAGTAAATTCCCAAATTTTATCTTTTAATTGTTTAAGTAATTTTTCCTCATCGCCTGTACATATAATTTTGCCCGATTTCATCATGATGATATTATTTGCTATATTTTGCAAATCGGATGTAATATGTGTAGATAAAATCACAATTCTTTCTTTAGAAATTTGAGACAAATAATTTTTAAAAATTAATCTTTGCTTTGGATCTAAACCTGCTGTAGGTTCATCTAATATTAGAATCCTAGGATCATTTAGCATTGATTGTATAATCCCTAAACTTTGTTTCATTCCTCCTGAGTAGGTTTTGATTTTTTTATTTTTTACTTCTAATAGTTGAAATACTTCAAATAATTCATTTACTTGTTCCATTGTATAGGTTTTGGAAAGTCCCTTCACTGCACCTATATAATCAATATATTCTATAGCAGTAAATTCAGGATAATAACCAAAATCCTGTGGTAAATAGCCTAGGGCATTTAAATATTCCTCCCCTAATTTATTAACATCCTTGTCATTAAACTGTATCTCTCCATTAGTGGGCTTTAATACTCCACAAACCATCCTCATCAATGTTGTTTTTCCAGCACCATTAGCCCCTAAAAGCCCATGGATTCCAGGACCTATTTCCAATGAAATATTATCAACTGCCTTTTTTTCACCAAATTTTTTGCTTACACCATTCAAAATTAACTCCATTTTCACCCCTCCTAAATAAAAAGATCTCTTTCTAGTTAAAGTCTAACTAAAAAGAGATAGTAGAATATGAAAAAAAGTTCAAGAAAAAATAAAGATTTCTTGATAATTATTTAGGAAGTTTTATATTAAATTTTAATTTCCCATCTTCATATTGGGCAGTAATATTGCCTCCATGATTTTCAATAATTTCTTTTGAAATAGAAAGGCCCAGTCCTGCTCCTTCTATTTCTTTATTTCTTGAAATATCTGTCCGAAAAAAGGGATCAAAAATATAGTGGATATATTCTGGTTGAAAATCTAGGGCCTCATTTTCAAATACAATTGTATGCCCTTTTTCATCTGTAGAGGACTTAATCCAAATATTTCCCCCTATTGATGTATAGGAAATTGCATTTTTGAAGATATTGTAAAAACTCCGTGCCATTAAATCAGCATCGGCTAAGATTATTAATTTTTCTTCCATGTCTAAATGTACCTTTAATTCTTTTTCTGCTATAGCAGGATAAAAGGTTTCTCTCATTTGAACTATTAAATTATAAAAATCCACTTCTTTTTTATTAAGATTGTTGCTTTGCATTTGTAATCTTGCTAATTGGAAAAACTGCTGCACTAGTTTTTCTAATTCTCTAGATTTATCTAAGGCGATACTAATATATTTTCTTCGATTATTTTCTGAAATACCTGGTTCATCTTCAAGTAGTGTAAGATAACCTATAATAGATGTCAATGGTGTTTTTAAATCATGTGCCAAAAAAGCCATAGACTGATTTTGTTGAATAATATTTTCTCGATTTAATTGATAAACTTTGTCCCTATCTTCAAGAATTTGAATAATTTCATTATCAATACTTAAGTATAGTGGATTAGGATCAATTGTCTCTCCTTTAATAAGTTTATTTATTCTTTCTTGAATTTCCATAATTGAATTTTCACTTAAAGTTTCTTCTTTTCTGCTAATTATAAAATCTATAATGAAAAATAAAATTATATAAAATAAAAAAATAAGAATAATTATATGATTTCTTATTAGGTCCCAATATAGTTTCCCTTCAACATAAGCCTTGCCATAAACCTCCACCTCACGAACATCAAACATATAATTAGATGTAAAAATATGAAGAAAATTTGATCCAATAAGCATATAGAGCAAAAACATAGAAATAATCAAAATCATAAGTCCAATAAAAAACTTTTTAATTCTCCCTTTCAATAATATAGCCCTCCCCCCAAATGGTTTTTATATATTTAGGATTGTCAAAAGAATCTCCTAATTTAATGCGAATATTTCGAATATGTGTAGCAATGCTATTGCAAGCTTTATTATAATAGGATTCTCCTGTTACTTTAAAAAACAAATCTTCAGAACTTACTTTTTGTCCACAGTTTTTAAGAAGTATTTCTAGAATTTTATATTCTGTATTGGTTAATTGTAGCTTTTCATCATTTATAAAACATTCCCTATTATTATAATCTATTACCAAATCTTTATATATAAAGTCTTGTTCATCATTCATTTTCTCATAAACTTTAGAGCGGCGTAGTAAGGCATTTGTTCTAGCTACTAGTTCTAGGAGTTTAAAAGGCTTTGTAATGTATTCATCACTTCCTAATGTTAAACCAGTAATAATATCCAATTCCTGATCCTTTGCCGTTAATAAGATTATTGGATAATAGTGGGTTTCTCGAATTTCTTTTAATAATTCCAAGCCATCTAATTCTGGCATCATTATATCTAGCACTGCTAAATCTGGAGGATTCTTCGTCATATAATCTCGTGCCTCTAAAGGATTGTAGAAAGTTATCACATTATACCCTGAATTCTTTAAATACAGAGCTATTAAATCTGCAATTTCTTTTTCATCATCCACAACCACAATCTTTTCCATTTATAACACCTCCAACAGTTCTAAAAATTCTTTAGTAAGGAAAAGTCAGATTAAAAATCTGACCTTAAAGTTCCAATTATTTACTCTGAATTATATTATTCTCCTTTTAAGCCTCCTAATATCTACCTCATGCCTACCATTTATCCCTTTTATTATCTCATTTTCCTCAATAAGTGTATCTAATTTTGCATTGATTTCTTCTCTAGACTTAGTTAAATATGATATTAATATTATATCATAAAATGAACCTTTTATAATATTAAACAATCAATAAGTTTTTTTATGCTTCCACCTTTTAAAATATCTGCTATTTTATCATTTCCTACTTTCCTAATTCTAAAATAATTCCACAATATTTTAATCCCATTACTTAATATAATTTCTTAATCCTTCAACTATTCCATCTACTATCTTATTTTGGTATTCATCATTTGTCAGCAGGTTCTCTTCATTTTCATTAGATAAAAAACCACATTCTACTATTATGGCGGGCATCCTCGTTTGATTTAATACTATTAAATCTTCCCTTTCTACTATCCCCTTGTTATCAGTTCCAGTACTTACTAATGTCTGTTCTAATATCATCTGGGCTAATGTTTCATTATCTGGATCATTAACATTACTTTTCCTATTAGGATAGTATAAAACTTGAACTCCATTAGTGTTATTATTGTCTTCAAGGGCATTACAATGAATACTGATAAATATTCTAGCCTTTTTCCTATTTGCCAATCTAGCCCTATCTTTATTGTCTATAGCTTCATCTATTTTTCTAGTTAACAATACTTTATAATCCATAGATTTTAATCTTTCATATAATTTTTTAGATATATCCAAATTTATATCTTTTTCATAATTATTGTTAATGCCAATAGTTCCAGGGTCATATCCACCATGTCCAGGATCTATTACTATAATATCATTTGTTCCAAAAATTCTTCCTATTAAAGAAAAAGGCGGATGAAATATTTTTAAAACAATAAGTACTAAAAGAATTAATAAAAATAAAAACCTTAATCGCTTAAATTTCATATATAATTCCCCCATTCATTGCTACTATATCTTTTAATCATTGCTTTCTAGCTGAAAACCATATCCACTAAATTATTCTGTAAATCTTATAATATATATAATTATTCAACTCTCTTATATAGCTTAATAGTATCCTCCCTCTGTTTCATATCTGGATTGCTAATATCATCTAGTGGTGCACCCATAACTATACATATATATTCCTGATTGTTTTTTATTCCAAGTGTTGCCCAACATTGACCAGCTTTGGAAGTAGTTCCTGATTTTCCACCTATGATTTCAAACCCATCCTGATGAATGTCATCCAGTCTGGATAATACCGTAGACTTTAAAACTATTCCATTTGGGTGGTCTAAAGTCTTTGTAGTTACAAATTCTTTTTTAGTGAAAATTGCCCTAAAATCTCCATTTTCTAATGCATAATCCAATAATTTAGCCATATCCTGTGCAGAAGTATATTGTTTATCATCATCTAGACCTTCTACATTTGTGAAATGAGTATTTTCCATCCCTAGTTCCAAAGCCTTTTCATTCATTAGTTTAACAAAATTTTCTATACTTCCTGCCACATGAATAGCAAGAGAATTAGCAGCCTCACCTCCTGATGGTAGCATGGTGCCATAGAGTAAATCTCTATATGTTACAACTTCTTTGCCATAAAAACCAGCCATGGAAGAATTTTTAGCTACCATAATTTGATATGCATCAATATCCACTGGTGCTATATCAGATAAATTCTCGATATGTTCAAAAGCCACAATTGTGGTCATTATTTTTGTTAGGGATGCTGGATATACTCTGCTATTAGAATTCTTTTCATATTCTATATTTTTGTTTTCTCTGT
>DAIMNI010000046.1:10943-18516 GCA_036720245.1 Tissierellia bacterium
CATTACATAGATATATTTACTTGAATAATTATCTATTCCATCTATATATAATAATTCTAAATTGCCTTTATATATAATAAAAACTATTATTATTATAATTATAGATACCATAAACCTAATAAATCTTTTCTTCATTTTATTCCCCCCATAAATGATAAAAAACTATGTTTAAATCCTAATAATATAATATCAAGATTTAAGACATAGTTTTTGGGTTTTTTCTTAATAAAATCTTACGATTTTCTTACAATTTCCTAAAAATTCTATGTGGGCAACTTTACAAGCATTTCTGTTGTTTCATTTTCACTTTTGGCATTAATACTTCCATTATGTGCTACAACAATAGATTTTGCAATTGCAAGTCCCAGTCCTGCAGAACCTGTTTTGGCGTCCCTTGAAGGATCCATTCTAAAAAATTCATCAAAAATATTGGCTAGTTTTTCACCTGGTATTGTAGGTCCCTTATTGATAACAAGAATATTAATAAAACTTTCATCATCTTTATTTACTATAATATCTATAGTGCTATCTCTATATGAATAATTAATTGCATTTCTAATTATATTGTCAATAACTCTTTCAATTTTATTTGGATCAATGGAAATTGTAATTCCATCCTCAATATCAGTATTTATATTTAAATTTTTTTCTTTCAATAATGGCTTAAATTCGTATATTATTTGCTCCATCATAAAACTAAAATCTACGGAAACTTTCTCTAGTACTATATCTTTAAGATTATAGCGTGTAATATCAAAAAATTCATTTATTAATTCTTCAAGCCTTAGTGCCTTATCATAGCAAATCTGGAGATATTTCTTTTTAAACCTTTCACTAAGATCATCATCTTCTTCTTTAAGAATATTTAAATAGCCTAAAATGGATGTCAATGGGGTTTTTAAATCATGGGCTAAATATACTATTAAATCCTCTTTTCTTTTTTCTGAATCTCTAGCTATTTTTTCACTTTTTCTCAAATTAAATTTAATTTTATTCATATACTCATTTATTTCTTTTAAATCTCTAGAAAGAAATATTGGCTCATCATCTTTTTCATATATTTCCTCCATTGCAGCCAAAATTTCATCCATGCTTTTTAATGCCTTTTTAAAATATATTAAAATTATAGTAAAATATCCAAATGTTAAAATCAGAAATACTAAAAAGGCCTTATTATTATTGGCCCAGTGATAAAATGGATAAAAAAATTCATCTCCATAATAAATCTTTGTATTCAATACTGATTTAAATACAAAAAACATGAACATCATTACTATGGTATATAATATAGACCAAATTAAGCATTTTTTCTTAATTTTACTTTTCATATTTTCACTCAATGATATAGCCTACCCCCCAGACAGTTTTAATAAATTTTGGTTTTCTGGCATCCTCTGACATTTTTTCTCTTAATCTAGCAATATGAGTCATAACAGTATTGTTATTACCCAAATACTTTTCATCCCAAATATTAGTAAAAAGTTCTTCAGAGGATATCACCCTGCCTCTATTTTGGGCTAAATATAATAGTATATCGTATTCTAGTGGGGTAATATCTATTTCTCTTTCATATACACTTACTTTATGAGACAGCAAATCAACATGTAGTCCATTAATATCTATAAATTCTATTTCCTGAGTTTTATTATAGGATTTTATCCTACGTAGTTGAGCCTTTACCCTTGCAATTACTTCCAATGGATTGAATGGTTTTGTAATATAATCATCTGCACCAATGGTAAGGCCTTTTATTTTATCAATATCCTCTACTCTTGCAGTTACCATGATTACGGGAAAGTAACTATCTTTTCTTATTTTTTTTAAAATAGTAAATCCATCAATATCAGGAAGCATAATATCTAGTAAAGCTAAATCTATATCATCTCTATTATTATCAATTATATGAATTGCATCTTTGCCATTACTTGCCTTTATTACTTCATACCCCTCATTACAAAGATAAAATTCCAATAAATCAGCTATTTCATTTTCATCATCTACAATAAGAATTTTTCCCATAATATCATCCTTTGTTAATTATTTATGTGGTTCTAAGCCACCAATTTGGCACTCCAATTATATTATATCATTTCTTCGGATAATATAATACTTTAGAAAGATTTAGAATTTTACAATTAAGTAAAATTATTGAATATATATTTACACAATATATATGTTTACTTTAGGCAACATTGTGATATAATACAATTAAAGGTAATCGGATTCGCATAAATGCGATTGCCACCAGGTGACTATTTAACTATAATCACCCTGTAGGGCAAGTACAGGGTGATTATTTTTTATCCCTAGTTATTTCCTTTATGAGGATAATAATCAAGGAGATTAGCGATATTACCAACATAGAAAACATAATCATTAATGATATAGTTTCGTATGTATTCATCATATCGCACCACCTCCTTTCATCTGAAGTGAGGTGGCAACCACACCCTGCTTTTTCCGATTACCTTGTCCTTATAATATCATAAAGGTAAGTATATTAGCAATATCGATAATGTAAAAAAACATCAGCCCAAAGACTGATGTTTCAAAAGGTTTAGTGAGTAAATCTGTAAGCCGTGATATAAACTAGCCAAATAGGGTTTGACTATTTTTCATTAAAAGGTAGTGGTTTCAATGGTTATAGAGGTTTATCTAAAGTGATGATATTTCAACCTTTGCAAAACGCAGGACAATAACCATTATTTTAAGGGGTTATGTACTGGTATAAATGGTATATAACTAACAAATTAAAGGAAGAATAAATATGACCCTATTTGACTATCATGATGAATTTTTGGATTATTTATCCGCAGAAAAAAGCGCATCACACCACACTTTAAAAAATTATGCTTCAGATTTTAAACTATTTTTTAATTTTTTACAAAGCAATGGTATAAAACCAGAGTTAGAAACAATTGATACACCTACAATACGAAAATATATAGCATTTCTAAAAAATGAGAAAGAATTTAAAAACAACACTATTAGACGAAAAATCCATTCTTTATCTTCTTTCTTTCAATATTTGCTAGAACAAAAATATATTATGAAAAATCCTATGCTACCTATACATGCTCCTAAAATAGAACAAACAATTCCAATTTATCTATCACAAGGGGAAATAGAACTTTTATTAAGTATGCCTATAAAATATGGTAAAGAAAATGCTTTAAGAGACAAATGCATATTAGAAACCTTTGTTTATACTGGAATGAGACGACAGGAACTGCTATGCCTAAATTAGGAGGATATTGATTTTGGAAGACAGGAAATTACCGTAAGGAAAGGAAAAGTTAAAAAGCAAAGAATGATTCCTATAAAAGAACCCCTTGTTTCAAACCTTTGGGCCTATCTACAAGTCAGATTGCCTTTGACTAATAATGCAACATTTATAAGTGAAACAGGAAATAGGCTATCCCCTACATCAGTGCAATTGATGTTTACTAAATATATTAAAAAAGCAGGACTTGATGGTAAAGGTTATACAATTCATAAGCTTAGGCATTCCTTCGCAACCCATATGATTCAAAATGGAGCTGATTTAATTACGGTCCAAAATATATTAGGACATAGTGATTTAAACAATACTAAAATTTATACACATACCGACACTAATCATTTACGGGAGCAATTGGATAAATTACCCTTTTAAAATTAGGGATATATTGGGGAAGAAGTATGCTTTATTTCATCCCCAATATATTTGCAAAAATATCTTAAATCTAAACCTTAGTGATTAGACAATATGCCTAATTATTTAACAAGGATGAAAGACAAAGTTTTTTAACTGATAAATTTGTTTACCAATATTAAACACCTATAATTAATTTTTTAATTGGTAGCATGAAAGATTTACTATTATACGGAAGCAAATGTCATTATTTAGGGGACAAAATGCAAAGTGCATTTTGTCCCCTATCTATTTATTTTACTAGTAACTCATTTAAATAGCCATATATTATTTCAGCAAAATGAAAGTTAGTTTTGTTTATGCAAAATCATATCACATGTCCTCGTATGAATAAGTTCAGTCAACGGATTGCTCATTTTACTTATAACTTATTATATCCCAATAATTTTATACCCTGCTAGTCCATCTAGCAATTTTATATTTTTCTCCAATTAATTTAGATACTTTAACGTCATCGCCTGAATTTCTTAATATTCCCTTTGTATAGTTTATTAAGCCTCTTATACTATTATCGACTTCATCTTTTTCTATTTTATCAATTGTAATAGCTAATGCTCTAATTACCATATCTTCATTATAATCAAGTATCATATTATAAATTTCCTCTTTTAAATCTTTATTTGATGTAAGGTCAGGATAACAATTAGTTAAAAAATCCCATGCAACGGTGCTATCCCCATCTTCTATAAATTCATTGTGAGTTATAGTTCCATCTATTAATAATTCATTTTCTGTTACATCACCATAACATATATCACATATTGGCACCATAGAATTAAGGTCATTTTGGTTTTTATTAATATCTAAATATGCAATTTTTAATGGCCTACCAGTTTCACCACAGTGATAACAACTAAAATTATTTTTTTTAAATATTAGATACCTAATTTCTTGGACTATATTTTGCGGTCTCAATAATTCTTTAATTATCCCTAAATTTTCAACTATTAAGCTAGTAATATGAATATAGTTTCCTTCCTCGCAACATGCTATTAAATTTTTATCCATCAGCTTTCTTAATATCTTTCTAGTATTTAAAAAGCCACTCTTTTCCAGCAATACAAATACTATGGGTTCCTCAGGTGAATAACATAGTAATTCTAGTTTTTCACCAGTAGTATTATTGCTCCACGTGGTTATATTATTACTTTCACTACATAATTCAGCTATTTTTATAAACAAAATTAATTCTGCTCTACTACAACTTTTAATATTACCAAATATTTCAACCCACCATTCATGTTCACCATTTCTAGCTGATTTCATCATATTGCCTATTACATCATAGCATTCCTCTTCAGAAATAGTTTTTTCAAAAACAAAATTAATATCTTTAATTGATTTTTCTTTTAATTTTTCTTCTATTAAGCCTTTTTCTTTAGCCCTAATAGCTATCATCATAGCTGCCCTTTGTTTCCAATCTTCATATTCTGTATTTAATTGCTCAATATTATCCCAATGAAAACCGCAGCATTTACATGCAATTTCATAAGTTCTATCCTCTTCAAATGTAAAGATATCAAAATCTTCTGATTGACATCTAGGGCATTTTATCTCTGAAAGTTTGTTTTTAGCAACTTCTATATTTAAAATAAATTCATTATACCTTTTTGCTCTAATTTCTTTCTCTAATTGCATTTTCTTTCTATCTAATAATCTATTTTCAATATTAATATTTAAACATTCTGAACACCTAAATTCATATATTCCATTTTTAACTTCACTTACATCTGACTCAATTAAAAATACATTACTTTCCAAACATTCTGGGCAAAATAAATCTTCTACTTTGTAAATTAAAGGAACAAATAATTTTTGAATCTTATTATATTCCATTGCATATGATTTTACAATATCGTCAATTCCAACATTAATATCCCAACACTTTTTTAAAAATTCAACATAAGTATTATTAGGAAAAGCTTTAATAATATCAGAATAACCTATATTATTAGTAATATTATATTCTTTTTTTAATTCTTTTATAGATTTTGATGGATTTTCCCAAAATGCTTCTACAAACTCAAGTAAACTCTGTTCACCATACTTCTCTACATAGTTCTAAATATTCTCCTGTCCGATATATTTTTTGCTATTTTTCAGCAATAATTCGTTAAAATCATAATTGTTAATATTCTTTTGTAAATCAAATGTCAATTTTACTCCTCCTTTCCATTGATTCTATGCATATAGAATGTAATTATCATTATATCAAAAAATATTATAGTGAAAATTCCAATAATCCTATTTCCCTTTTTAGTAATTCTTTAAATTCGTTTGCTCCTAATTTTTCATTCTTGAATGCTTCAAAATATTTTAGTAATGTTCATGTTTCTATAATTAGGCTATTATTCAGCCTTGCTAGTTCAATTTGATTTTCATGAACTGGCTGCCTTTTTGTTAATTCCTTATTTCTTTGATTATTTATTATAAGAACTATAAGAACTGATTTAACAAATTCATTAATTTCCTTTTCTTGCAATTCATCTAAATAAATATGTTTATGAACATCAGGTTGGGAAACGTGTTCAGGCCTTACATTCGAAGTAACACCTTTTTATTTCTCCAATAATAGTTACATCATTAAATTTTAATCTAAAATCTTCTTTCTTTTTATCAACAAAGTCTGGCAAATCATATCTTAATAATTCTTCTAATATTTCAAAAATAATATCAATTAATTTATCACCATTAGTATATAAAATTGATTTTTACCTATTGTTTTTTTCGAGTATTTCTTGTGATACGCACATTTCCCCTTTTGCTTCTCTGATAATTTCTTTGTTTTTCTCTATAATATTATCTTGTTCTATATCATCAAGCATTTTAATTTCCTCAACCCATGGTGGAACTTCTACTTCTTTATCAATAAATTCAATATGCTTTAAAAAGCCAAGTATTTCATCTTCTGTTTGTAGATTCAAAGTTATAATAACTATACCACCTACAGCTATAGTTCTTGCCTTTTCACTACCAATTGACTTAGTTAAAACACTATCCTCATCTAAGAATTCTTCGTAAATAAAATAAAAAGATGCTTCAATATCCATTTCATCTATTTTTGTTTTTGTAGGTTCAAAAATTATTCCGTCATTAAAAATATCTAAAAATTTATTTAATATATTTTTTCTAACATCATCTATAATGTTTTTCAATTCTACATATAAAGCATATTTTTTACCCTGTTTTAAACAGTAGCAAAAAGATAAATCCTGAGGTAAAACAACTATCACCCTTGTTTTTGAAGAATTTTTCACCATAATTCCTAAATTAATCAAATCTTTTATACAATCAATGCTTGTATAAAATTCTTCCTGACTTTGCCAAATATATGAATCCTTTAAATCAATTATGTTAATATTAAATTCATCTAAAGATTGTGGCTCACTTAATTTATTGATAGTAATTTTATTGTTTTCTATGTCAAGATTTTTCCTTGTATAAATTAAAGTATTAGCCATATATACCACATCCTCTTATCCAAGATTATAATATAGATAACACAACCAAAAACTTTATAATAAAAAATACTCCCTTTCCTCTTTAAATAGCATAACTTTTTAACCAATATTTCTTTATATTATATTGCCATTAATCTTTTAATGCCTTTTTTACTATAAAAGAAACATTTGGTTGCTCTTTCGTCTTTAATATTACCTCTTCACTTATTCCTAATTCTTTCATTATCAACACTCTCAATATAATTATTAATAAGTTGCTAACATAAAATATTTGGTCATTCTCCATTATTTTTTCTTTTTTTGATTCATTAAAATGAGTGTAATAATTTCTAGTTTCTACAATATCATAAACAAGTCTTTTTCTTTTTTTGCTATTTATATTAATAAAAAAGTTTACTTCTTTAAATATTTCATTTAG
>DAIMNI010000047.1:0-18302 GCA_036720245.1 Tissierellia bacterium
GTATTGTAAAATACAGTTTTACAGTAGATCCCCATTATATTTCTACCACTCTAACGGGTATTATTTTAGTGGTTTCAATCAATCTCCTATTGATGCTTATTTTGTTCTGGAATAATACACGAAAAATTGAAAAGGCGGTTATTCCTATTCTCCATGGAATTGACACCATGGCACAGGGATATCCCATTTCCCTTACAGAAAAGGGAGAACTTGCCGAAATCAATGCAGAATTAAATCGTGCAGGGAGTCAGATGATAAAAAAAGACCTAGCACGGGCAGAGTGGATTAATGGAATTTCCCATGACATTAGAACTCCACTTTCTATAATGTTAGGATATGCTGGTGAAATTGAAGATGATGGACATTTATCAAATACAGTACGCTCACAAGCTGGTATAATCCGAAAGCAAGGTGAAAAGCTTAGACGCTTGATAGTAGACTTAAATCTTACTTCAAAGCTTGAATACTCAATGCAGCCCCTTAACAAAGAAAAGATTTACCCAGTTGAATTAGCCCGACAGGTGATAAGTGATTTTTTGAATAACGGAACAGATGAAAAGTACGATTTTAATCTACAAGCTAAAACGGATGCCATGTCTTTAATGATAGAAGGTGATAATGCACTTCTTACAAGAATGTTAAATAATCTCATTCAAAATTGTATTTCACATAATCCTGATGGATGTAAGATATGTATTGAGGTTCAGAAGTCAAATCATGGATGTATGCTCTCCATCACAGATGATGGAATTGGTGTTAACGAAGAAAAGTTAACACAGCTCAATACAGGAGGTTTTTCTGATGAAATATATAAGGTAAATGGTGAAGCTATCCATGGATTTGGTTTACGTTTAGTCTATCAGATTGTCCAAGCACATAAAGGTAATATATCGTTTGAAAACATAAAACCCCATGGATTAAAAGTTGAAATCCATATACCTATCCTTTAAATGCAAGGGTGAATGCAAGGGGGACGGTTCTTTTTGCACGTCAAAATAATTACCGTTTACCTTGCAGTTTCCCAAATCATATACCCCTGCAAATATTATAACTGGCAAATATTGGACTGCAAAAAGAACCGTCCCTAGTGCATTAAGCTTTTCTAGCTGCTACTACATCTACTTCTAATCCTAAAATATTTTTTATAATCACATCTCCCCTTTTAATAGGTGATTCTACTTCAGTATTATTAAATATAAACATAATTTCATCTACCATATCTTTTGGCACAACTCCTGTAGTTTTAACAGGTAGTCTTTTCATATTGCCATTTCTAAGCATTACTCTACCAGTCAATATACGAGATGGTTCCACCATTTCCTTTATGCCAAATTCCATGCCCCTATTACAACTATTACCTTCTACAGAATATCCAGAAGGGCTAGAAGTATTTTTATTTATAATAAGCTCACAGCCAATGGGGCAAACTTTACATTTTATTATATTTTTGTCCATATTTTATTCTCCTTTATAATATCCACTTTATAATTATAGCATATTGATAAATTAAAAATAAGTGACAATTTTAAGATTTAGTCTTTTTACTATTTACAATGTATGAAATATCTAATAATCTATAATATAAGTAGACTAGAAGGGGGAAGGAAATTGAATATAGAAAAAATCTGTCCTATATGTGGACAGGATAATAATTGCCAAAGTCATGAGAGAGAATGCTGGTGTTATCATATAGAAGTGCCAAAGGGCATTTTAGACTTAGTTCCAGAAGATAAAATAGGGAAAGCTTGTATTTGTAAATCTTGCATAGAAAAATATAGGGAGGGAAAATTAGATGAAAATGTTTGTAAGTGATAATAATTCAGGGGCTCATCCAAAAATATTAGAAGCTATATATAATTGTAACAATGAACATGAACCTTCCTATGGAAATGATAAATATTCAAAAAAAGCCATAGAATTATTTAGGGAGGAATTTGGAAAGGATGTAGATGTATATTTTGTAACTTCTGGTACAGCTGCAAATATTATTGGGCTAACTGGACTATTGCAGCCCTTTGAAGGGGTAGTTTGTGCTGATACTGCCCATATTAATACTGATGAATGTGGTGCCTTGGAGAGATTTGGCGGAAATAAAATACTATATGTACTCAATCAAAATGGTAAAATAGGTCCAAAAGATATTAAAGACTTTTTAGGTTCTAGAGGAGACGAACATCAAGTACAGCCAAGGGTAATATCCATATCCCAAATAACAGAATTAGGTACAATTTATACAATTTCTGAAATAAAAGCATTAGCAGATTTTGCCCATGAAAATCATATGTTATTACATATAGATGGGGCTAGAATTTCTAATGGGGTAGTAGCACTTAATTCTAGTTTTAAAGAGATGATTACAGATACAGGAGTAGATTTGCTATCCTTTGGAGGCACTAAAAATGGTATGATTATGGGAGAAGCCATAGTTTCTTTTAACAAAGAAGTATCTAAAAATTTCAAATATATAAGAAAACAAGGAATGCAATTAATATCTAAAATGCGTTTTATTTCGGCTCAGTTTATTCCATATTTAGAAGAGGAAATTTGGGAAGAAAATGCTACAAACTCCAATAATATGGCTCAATATTTAAAGGAAGAATTAGTAAAAATTCCTAATTTTAAAATAATAAACAAAGTATCAGGGAATATATTATTTGTTCAATTTCCAAAAGAATCAGGGGAAGCACTAAAAGAGGAATTTTCCTCTTATGAAATGGATAGAGAAAACAATATTATAAGATTAGTAACTTCCTTTGATACTACAAAAGAAGATATAGATAATTTTATAATGAGAATAAAGAATATTATCTAATAAAACAAGGGAGGTATTCAAATGAAAGCATTATTAATAATCGATATGTTAGAAGATTTTATTGATAAGGAAGGGGCATTGACTACAGGGCCATCTGGAGAGGGGATAGTAGATTTTATTCAGGAAAAAATTCGTGAATTTAAAGGAAAAGATTATCCAATTATTTATATTTGCGATAATCATGAAATTAATGACAAAGAATTTGAAATGTTTCCAACCCATTGTGTAAGAGGTACTTCTGGTAGCAAAATAATTAAAGCATTAGAACCAAAAGAGGAAGATAAAATAATTAGAAAAAGAAGATATAGCTCATTTTTTGGAACAGATTTAGATTTATATTTAAGGGAAAACAATATTAATGAAATATATTTAGTGGGGGTATGTACTAATATATGTGTATTATACACTGCAGCAGATGCTAGAAATTTAGCTTACAGTGTAAATGTATATAAAAATGGGGTAGCATCCTTTGATGAAGATGCCCATAATTTTGCATTAAAGGAAATGGAAACTACACTAGGCTGTAATATAATTTAAAAAACTTTACAAAAAAGCCTTATATTATTTATCTATATATGATACTCTATATAGTATAATAAAAATAGAAGGAGATATTTGCATTGAAAGGAAATAAAAAGCTAATTTTATTATTAATTGTATTACTTAGCATCTCTTTTTTAGGGGGATGTAAAAAAGAAGATATAAAATCTGATGAATTGGGAAAAACAGATGAAATAGAAAAAACAGATGAACTAGAGGGAGGGGAAAATATGGCATTAAATCAGCTCGAACTACCAGCAAAAGGAGAGGAAATTGCTGTAATCACTACTAATTATGGCGATATTAAAATAAGACTTTTTCCAGAGATTGCACCAAAGGCAGTAGAAAACTTTAAAACTCATGCAGAAAAGGGCTATTATGATGGCCTAATTTTCCATAGAGTTATTCCAGATTTTATGATTCAAGGTGGAGACCCACAAGGTACTGGAATGGGGGGAGAAAGTATATGGGGCACTCCCTTTGAAGATGAATTTGATATAAATTATCGTAATTTTAGAGGTAGTTTATCTATGGCTAATTCTGGTCCTAATACTAATGGCTCTCAATTTTTCATAGTTCAAAATGATGAAGTAGGAGAAGATATTATTGAACAAATGAGAGAACTAGGAAAAGAAAAAGGCTATCCAAAAGCAGTAGCCGATGCCTATGAAGAATTAGGTGGAGCCTTTTGGTTAGATTTTCATCACACAGTATTTGGTCAAGTATTTGAAGGTATGGATGTGGTAGATAAAATTGCAGCTGTAGAAATTGGTGAAAATGCAGAAACTGGTGAAAAGGACAAACCAGTAGAAGATGTAATAATGGAAAAGGTAGAAATAGTAAAATATAAATAAAAAAAGGAGAGATAAAATGGGGGCATCATCAGGCTTATATGGAGCAATTGGGGTATTAGGACTTATTTTAAGAATAGCAAAGGAAATTTTTACAGTCGTATTATTATTTCAAGGTATTAGATTAGTCACTATATACATTAAGAAAAATAAAAGTGACAATATTTCACCCAAGGATGAAAATAATACTGCAATGGATACGGAAACAGAAGTAGAAGAGGAAGTAAAAGGGGAAGACAATCTAGACGAATAAAAAAATAGGTTTTATCTAAAATTTTAGATAAAACCTATTTTATTTACTCCTGCCATTTCATAAATTTATTTTCTAAAATGGCAATTAATTTATACATTAATGCAGAAATTAGAGCCAATATAAATACACTCATCATAACTAAATCTAATTTAAACACTTGGCCCCCATAGACTATTAAATATCCTATACCTGCCTTAGATACTAAAAACTCGCCTACAATTACTCCCACCCAAGATAAACCAATATTTACCTTTAGAGTGCTCATCATAGTAGGGGTTGAATAGGGCAATACTACCTTTTTAAAAACTTGGAATTTTGTTCCTCCAAAGGTTTCAATTAATTTTATTTTATCTTTATCTACAGAAATAAAACTTACATACATATTCATAATGGTAATTACTATAGATACTGTAATAGCCGTAACAATAATTCCAGAATATCCAGCTCCTACCCAAATTATAACAATGGGGGCAAGAGCAGTTTTAGGTAGGCTATTTAACATTACTAAATAAGGATCTAAAACTTTTGCCCAAAAATCTGACCACCAAAGGCCAATAGCTATAAGAATTCCCAATATGGTCCCTGCTAAAAATCCTATTATAGTTTCAAAGACAGAAATAGCTACATGATAATATAAGTTCCCGTTTTTACTATATTGTAAAAACAATCTCCATATTTGAGATGGGGAACTGGTTAGGAAGGAATCTATTAAATTTAGTTTTGCAGCTAATTCCCATAGGGCTAATCCTAGAATTAAAATAGATATTTGAGCAATAAAAATAGCTTGTTTTCTTTTCTTTAGTTTTTTCAGGTATTTACTATGTTCACTAGATATATTATTAGACATGAACATCTAACTCCTTCCATATTTTATTAAAATAATATCTAAACTCTGGTGCTTCACGAGATTTAATAGGTGTTCTTATTCCATTAGGACAGTTTAATTTTATTTCAATAATATCTTTTATAGTGGCTGGTCTATTGGAAAGAATAATAATTCTATCTGATAGGGATATGGCTTCAGCAATATCGTGGGTTACCAACAGAGCAGTCTTTTTTTCCTTTTTTAAAATAATTCCTATTTCATCTGCTATAGCAAGCCTTGTTTGATAGTCTAGTGCAGAAAAAGGTTCATCTAATAATAATAAATCAGGCTCTACAATTAGTGTTCTAATAAGTGCTGCCCTTTGCCTCATACCTCCAGATAATTGTCTAGGATACATATCTTTAAAATCACCTAGGCCATAAGTATTTAACATATCTTCAGCATATTTATAGGAATCTTTATCTACTTTGCCCATAATCTCTAGACCTATTAATACATTTTGTAATATGGTCCGCCATTCAAATAAATGGTCTCTTTGAAACATATAGCCAATATCCTTAGAAGGCTTTCCTACCTTTTTGCCATTTACTAAAACTTCACCAGAACTAGGTGAAATCAAACCAGCTATTATAGATAATAAGGTTGATTTACCACATCCACTAGGGCCTACAATTCCAAGTATTTCGCCTTCTAAAACAGAAAAGTTTATATCTTGAATGGCTTCCATTTCACCATTAATTGTATGATATACCATTTTTAAATTTTTAACTTCCACTACTTTTTTCTTATCCATAACAAAACTCCCCTTTACAAGGACATATGATACTTTATAATATTCATTTGATATATTTTTTGTGAATAAGACTAAAAAAATGATATAATAATAAATATCAATAAAAAGGGAGGAAAAGAAATTTGCATCAATATAAGGGAAAATTAATTGTACACACTGGATCTATGTTTTCAGGAAAAACATCCAGTTTAGAAAAGGATATTAAAAGATTTAGTATAGCTAAATATAAAACAATAGCATTTAAACCAGATATAGACAGTAGATATAATAAAAATGAAATAGTTACTCATGATTTAACCAGTATAAATGCCATATTAGTAAAGGATATTTATGAATTAACAGATTATGTGAACGAGTTAGAACCAGATGTAATAGCCATAGATGAGGTTCAATTTTTAGGTGGGCCAGTAGATAAAACAATTGAAGGTATCAATGAGTTTTTAAAAAGGGGCTTAACTGTTATAGTGGCAGGATTAGATATAGATTTTACGGGAAAGCCCTTTGAAGTGGTAAAGGAATTAATGCCTATTGCGGATTATTTATATAAACATCATGCAGTTTGCGTAGGATGTGGCTCCGATGCTTGGGTTAGTAATAGGAAATCTAAAGATAAAGAAAGAATAAAGATTGGTGCCTCTGATGAATATGAACCATTATGTAGAAAGTGTTTTTTAGAAGAGAAAAGGAAATATACTCGGGGGGATTAAAATGGACGATTATTTAAGCTTTGAGCCATCAGTAAAACCATTACATAAAGATAGTGAGGGGGATTATTGGTTTTTGTTTAAAGGAGACAAATTAATAGTATTAAAAGAAAAAGGAAAGATAAAGATTCCTAGATGGAATGAGATAGATAAGCTAAATACATCAGTGTATAATATACAAAGTATGGGGAGTTATTATAATTGTAATTGTAAATGTGGTGAAATAATAGATGATATAGATAAAGAAAGTATAGAATTATTAGACTTACGTGCTTTGTCTACATTGATAAATGAAGAAATTTATCTCCTAGCCTCTAAGGCAAATTTATTATTAAATTGGCTAAGAACAAATCAATATTGCGGTGTTTGTGGTGGAGAAATGTATAAAAAGGATAGCCAATCTGAAAGAGCTATGGTTTGCTCTAATTGTGGAAATACCACATGGCCTAGAACATCTCCAGCGATTATAGTAGCTGTAACAAAAGAAGACAGGCTATTACTTGCCCACAATAGATTTTTCCCAGAGGGAAGATATAGTGTAATTGCAGGCTTTGTTGAATATGGAGAAACCTTTGAGGATTGTGTAAAAAGGGAAGTTTATGAAGAAGTAGGAATTAAAATTAAAAATATTAAATACTTTGGTTCTCAACCTTGGCCTTATCCAAATTCTATGATGGTAGGCTTTACTGCAGAATATTTAGATGGGGATATAAGAGTAGATGAGGAAGAAATCCTAGATGCCAATTGGTTTACTAAAGGGGAGGTGTTAAAATTACACAATAAATCCATAAGCATAGGTTCAGATTTAATAGAATGGTTTTTAAATGAATTTTAAGGAGGGAAAAAATGAGAAAGAATATTAGGGTATTATTAGTATTTTTGCTATTTATAATGGCATTTACCCTTATTCCTTCAGTATCTTATTTAGATGGGGTAGGGGACAACGTTACCATATTGTTTACTCACGATATGCATGATAATTTTTATCCCTTTACAGTAGAAAAAGATGGACAAATTAATACTCGAGGTGGCTACGGAAGGCTTAGTACTGTAATTAAAAGAGAAAGGGAAATTGATCCTAATTTATTATTAGTAGATGCTGGAGATTTTTCCATGGGTACACTATTTCAGACTATATTCTCCACAGATGCTCCAGGACTTAGAACTCTAGGGCAAATGGGCTATGATGTAGTAAGCTTTGGGAATCATGAATTTGATTTTAGGGCAGAGGGCCTTGCAAATAGTTTAAATGCAGCAAAATCTAGTAGGGGGAGGTTGCCTAAAATAGTAGCCTCTAATATTTCATATCCTGTAGATGAAAATGGAGATTTAACGCCAAGCTTAAATCATCTACAAGATGCAATGGAGAACTATGGAGTAGGCGATTATGAAGTAATTAAGAAAAATGGAGTTAAAATAGGAGTATTTGGCTTAATGGGCAAAGAGGCAGATTCTAATGCCCCTATGTCAGAGGTAGAATTTACTCATCAGATTAAGGCTGCAAGAAAAATGGTAGAAATACTGCAAGAAAAGGAAAATGTAGATTTAATAGTATGTTTATCCCATTCTGGAACTTGGGAAAACAGTAGTAAATCTGAAGATGAGATGTTAGCTAAAAAGGTACCAGAAATAGATATTATAATATCTGGTCATACCCATACTGCTTTAGAAGAACCCATTGTAATAGATAATACTATAATAGCCTCCTGTGGTAGTTATGGAGAAAAACTTGGAGTAATGAATATAGAAAAATCAGGGGATAGATGGAAACTAAAGGATTATAGACTTGAACCAATTACAAGGGAAATTCCTGTGGACAAAGAAATTGAACAATCTATAGAAAACTATAAAGAAATAGTTCAAGAGAAGTACTTAGATAAATTTAATATGGAATTTGATGAAGTTTTGGCTGAAGCAGATTTTAATTTTACCCCCTTTGGAGAATTAGGGAAGAAACATGATGAAGATATATTGGGGAATCTTATCAGTGATTCCTATATATATGCAGTAAAAAAAGCAGAAGGAGAAAATTATGAGCCCATTACAGCAGCCATAATTCCATCAGGCACCATTCGAGGTACCTTTGTTAAGGGAGATATTACTGTTTCAGATGTATTTAATGTAAGTTCCTTAGGCATAGGTCCAGACAAGGTTTCAGGTTATCCTTTAATAAGTGTATACTTAACAGGAGAAGAATTAAAAACTGCAGCAGAAGTAGATGCTTCTATTGCACCTATAATGAGTGTAGCACAATTGTATATGTCGGGCATTGATTATACATTTAATCCAAAGAGATTAATATTTAATAAAGTGGTAGATATTAATATTAAAAACCCAGATGGCAGTATAGAGGAAATAGTAGATGATGAACTATATAGAGTAGTGGCAGGACTATATTCAGCCCAAATGCTATCTATTGTAGGAGATCAATCCTTTGGAATACTTTCCATTGTACCAAAGACTAAAGATGGAATTCCTATAACAGATTTTGAATCAGAAATAATATACGATGATGGCCATGAAGTAAAAGAATGGTTAGCCCTTGCTGAATATTTAAAATCCTTTGAGAAAATAGATGGTGTATCAAAGGTACCAGAATATTATAATGAAAAGCAAGGAAGAAAGGTAATAGATAATAATAAAAATATTATTGCAAGAGTTAAAAATCCAAACAAAATAGCCTTAATACTATATGGAATTATATTGGGAATAATTATATTAATCATACTTATTATTAATATTCGAAGGAGAAGGAAGAAGAAAAAATCCCAATATAATTGGAATATTTAATGCACTGGGGAAATAGCTTAGGACTGCTGATAAGGCCTAAATTGCCATCCTGAACATTTAAAATGTCATCCTGAATGTAGTGAAGGATCCCGACTCTCTGCCATTTATGGATCCTTCGCTTACGCTTAGGATGACAGAAAAGATACTTTTTAGCAATTTCGGACAATTCTATGTCAACATTGATAAATAAATAGATGCTATAATTAAATTTGGATTAACCACAGTGGCAATTCTTTTTAGTTCGTTCCATTTTTTTTCATTTCTTTTATTGGGTTTATTGCAACAAAAATAGATTAAAAACAAATGGGAATTATTTTTGATTTCTTTTTTTATTTTAATAGAATGCCCCTTTATATCTTTATTTTCCATAAGTTCCTCTATATTTTCTACATAATCTATATATTCATTACTATTATAAAGTTCTGAAAATCTATCCAATATTTTTTCATTTAAATCTTTTAATGTATATATTTGTTTTCCACTAATTTCTAATATATCTGCAGTAACTTCTGCCATAGAATTACATATGGCAGTATTTGTGTTTAAATCTAGATCTATAAAATTATCTATATTTCTGAAAAATTTTCGAGTAACAAATTTTTTTATAGCTTTAGGAGTATCTCTTGTAATACCTAAGTTTTTACGAATTTCACCTCTTGTAATGTTTTTTATATCTGGTTCTTCGTTGTCAAAAACATTAGATATCATATAGTATTTTTCTCCTTTTAATACACCAAATTCTTTTAAAGTGTCTAAATATCCTAATTGAATATTCCTTTTGGCCTGTTCTGGACTTATATCTAAAGTTTTTCCAATATCTTTTTTATTGCTAATTTTTATTATATTTAAATCCTTATGATATTTTGATTTAGGCGCCCCAAAACCAGATACGTCTACTGCTATAATATCTTCTATTCCCTTTGAAGCCATTAAATCAATAGGTACATTATCGTGAAAACCTCCATCAATAAATTTTTTATTGTCGATTTCCATAGGTTTAAAGATTGGGAAGCAAGCTGATGCTATTAAATAATTTACCAGTTGTCCCTCTGGGATTTCATCTTTAAATACTTGCAAAGCTTCAAAATCTGTTAAGGAATAGGTAACGAGACCAAAATCTATAGGTGATGTACGAATTTCATCTTCATCAATATACTGTTCTAAGGATTCGGTTAAAGGAGTTAATTCTAATCCTTCATTGGTAATTAGATTTTTTAAAACTGTAAATATACTAAAATGTTTTTCATAAATTTTATCTTCTTCCCATTTTTCATTATTAATATCTATTATCTCTTCTACAGAAAAGTTAGTCCATGCTAATTCACAAAGAACATCATCCCCTTGAACCAACATTGCTCCATTTAATGCTCCTATGGATGTACCAGTTATGGCTACTATTGGAATACCCATATCTTTAAGGGCTTTCCAAACTCCTATTTCATAAGAACCCTTAGCCCCGCCACCAGATAAGACTAAACCATAGCCCTTCATTTTTCTCATCCCCTGTAAAAATGTTATCTATCTTATATTATAACATAATTTGGCAAATAGTTACAAGGGAGTAGTCCCCTTTTAATTATGCTATCTTTTATTACAAGGTACCATTTAAAAAAAATAGCTACATTTTTAATGTAGCTAAAAATTAAGTCCTTCTTTATGAACGGAAACACTTAAGGCAATGCCTATACATATGAAATTCATCAAATGAAAAGTACCTCCATAACTCATAAAAGGTAGAGGTATACCTGTAATAGGCATTAGGCCTATGGTCATTCCAATATTTTCAAAAATATGGATTAAAAACATAGCAGTAAAACCTGTAACCATTAGGGAACCAAACATATCTTTAGAATTTTTAGCAATTTTAAAAAGTCTATATATTAGTATAAAATATAAAAATATCAATACTAGTCCACCAATCAAACCTAATTCTTCTGCCAGCACTGCAAATATAAAGTCCGTTTGTTTTTCTGGTAGAAAATTGTATTGGGTTTGGGTGCCTTGAAATAACCCCCTACCAAATATTTTCCCAGAACCAACGGCAATTCTAGATTGATAAGCCTGATAGTTTGTACCAGTTAAGTCTTTTTCTGGCTCCAAAAAGCCAAAGATTCTACCCTTTTGATATTCACCTAATCTCATCCATATTATAGGCAAAGAAACTATCCCTAGTATAGCTGCATATCCAATATATTTCCAATCCAATCCTGCTGCAAACAGCATAACTGCCACATAAAAAAGCACTACAGCAGTGGTTCCTAAATCAGGCTGCTTATATATAAGGGCCATGGGAATAGCGGCAAAAAACAATATTTTTAATAAAGTTAAGGGTTGGTTTAATTCACTTTTATTATTATCAATATATTTGGCTAAAAATATTATCAATCCTACTTTTGAAAGTTCAGCAGGCTGAAATCCAAAGCTCCCAATATATAACCAAGACCTAGCCCCCCATTGTTCATCGCCAACCCCCCATATTGCAACTGCCAATAATAGCCCAACAGAAATAATATAAATCGGTATATAAAATTTTCCAATAAATTGATAATCTATCAATACTAGAAAAATTATTGCCACAATGCCTAAAACTGTAGAAATGATTTGGACTTGTACATGGCGTTGAGTTTCAAAAGTCAAAGTAGCAGATTTAATCATAGTTATTCCGTATATGGATATTAGTAAAACAGTTATTAATAATATAAAATCAAATTTCTTAAAAGATTTTCTTTTTAAATTAAACATATTCAAGCCCCTTTATTTAGTGTATAAATTAAATTATATCATATATACTATCTATTAAAAGCCCAAATTTATTTCTTTTATTTTCCGTAATAATCTTTTTATTAATTTCCTACATCTTTAATAACTGATTGAATACATTTATCTTTATTAAAATCTTCATTAGGGGTTGGGTCTACTAGAATATGAGGAACTGTCTTGGTTTCCATATTTATAGTGCCATCTTGATTTATTCCCATTTCCCTACTGTATTTAATTGCAAATTTACTCTTTGGTAAAAACATAACGGGAACATCTTCAAAAACCCTATCTCCCCCTGTAGGTTCCCCAACTAATGTAGCAAAACCTGAATCTTTAGCAAATGAGGCAAAGGCTTCAGAAGTCGAAAAAACGCCTTTATCTACTAATAAATATACTTTACCCTTAAAATCTATATAATCTGAAGAATTATCATCAATATTCAAGGGATTTATATAAATAGGATAAGTTTTATAAAAATTAAAATCAGTTTTTATTTCTTCTGGAAACTGTTCTAATATTTTTCCGTCTAAATCTTTAATAGTAGTTGCATTTTGTACTTTATATGGGTCTAGACTATCTCTATGGCCACTTTTAAAAAAAGAATAGTATTCAACACTTAAAGGTTTATTCGCCAATAATTTTACTATGTTTTGCCAATAAATTTCTCGACCGCCACCATTGCCTCTAATATCGATAATTAGTTTTTCATAATCTTCTACTTCCTTTAAAAAGGCCTTTATTTTATAAAAATCCTTTTCTGCCACTTCTTCCCCAGCCATTTCCTTAATTTTCATATAGGCCAATTTATCTTCTTCTAGGATTTTAGTTTCTAAAACTGGTTCATCATATAATTTGATATTTTCCAAATCTCCATCAAATTGGTATCTATACATAACAAAGGGATTAGAAAATGCCTCATACCAAGCCATATGCTTAGGATTATCATATTGGGATAAATTCATATAACAAGATTTATAAAGTCGTTTAAATTCCTCTCCACTTAGAATATCTACATTGTCATTATGTAAATCACCTAATATTCTTTCCATAGCTACATAAAATTCTGCATCAGTTTTAGTATTTTTAATTAATCTTTTATATTTTCTCTTATTTTCCAACCAATCTACGTCATTCTGCCTTTTATTTACCTCAAAAAAAGGATAATTTTCTTCTAAAACACTATATAAATACTCAAAATCTTTGAGTTTAAGTCTAGTTTCCAGCTTAGCCTCTACTATGCCATAATAAGATGCATCCTTTGCTTTTACATTAAATTCGCTTTTACTATTATAAAGCCTCTCTACCGTAATTATTATTGCCACCACAATTAAAATTCTAGAAACAATTCTTTTTATTTGTCTACTAGTCATGGTATCCCCCCTAAATTATGTCTATAAGAATATTCTACATTCTTTATGGGATACTTTCAATGAAAATATATTATTGTTTGCCTTATCTTTAATGACTTTTGCTATATAGTACTATATAATGTATTTAAATAATGCTCTAAAGGGGTTGAGAAAAGTGGTTAGATTAAGAAAATCCTTCTAAACAGTAGAAGGATAATATGAGCCTTCTATTGTTATTTAAATTAATAATCAATAGGAGGATTAAAAATGAAAAAATATATAAAGAATAACTCAAGATCGCTAATACTGGCCATTGCTTTTTCTGTACTAGCTGCAATATTTGCAGTAAGAGTCCAATTTCTTAAAGGAGATGTTTTGGACTATGCTTTATCAAGAAATTTTGATAATACTTTAAGATATGGATTTTATCTTGGTATATTTATAATCTTAGAGATAGGATTTTTCTATCTATATGATAGATGTAGAGGAAAATTTGTTGTTAATTCTATGAAAGAATTAAGGCTTAATTATTTTCAAAGTTTACTATTGAAAGACTATCCAAGTTTTTTAAAAAAGAAGCAAGGCGAATATATTGCACAATATACTAATGAGATGGAGATAATTGAAAACCAATATTTTGGCTCTATTCCAATGCTAACAGAGATTATAATTAAGACTGTAATGGTAAGCATTTCCTTATTTATTTTAGATTATAGGATAGCAATAATTACTTTGGTGCTTCTAACTATGCCTTTATATGTACCAAAACTAGTTGAAAAGAAATTACAAAAGGCACAGGTAGAATATGTTAATCAATTTGAAAGCCATATAAAAACTATAACAGATTGGCTTAATGGGTTTGAAATAATTAAAAATTTCTCCATTGAGAAAAACATTAGAGAAAAATTTATAGAATCAAATGAGATTACTATGGAGAAAAACCTAAAGAAAAGGCAGATGGGCTATTTGACTAGAACTATTTCTGCTATACTATCATATTTCTCCCATTTTATAATACTGGTATTTGCAGCATATTTGGTGTTAAATGGTGATTTTACAGCTGGAGAATTTTTTATTGCCATTGGTATGATTGATCAATTATCATATCCAATTATATCCTTATCTTACTTCATACAGGACTTAGTTTCTGTAAAACCAGTAAATAAGTCGATATTGAAATTTATTGGCGAAAAATCAGTTAGATGTGGCGAGGTGGAAATATCTAAAGAAGATTTCCGGAATGTAGTATTTAATGATGTAAATTTTGGATATAAAGATCAGGAATATATTTTGAATGATTTAAATATGGAATTTGAAAGAAACAAACAATATTTATTGCAAGGAATAAGTGGTTCTGGAAAAACAACTAGTATGAATCTATTGCTAAACTATTATAATCCAAATTCAGGCACTGTAAAAATCAATGGGATTCCAGTGAATGAAATTAAAAACTTGAACCATATTATTACCGTAATGAGGCAGGATGCAATATTGTTTGAAGATACACTTCGAAATAATATTACAATGTACCAAGATGTTCCTGATGAAGAAGTAATTAATATATTATCTAAAGTAGGTTTAGATGGCTATGCTAATCAAGATAGTTTAGATATGCTAATTCTTGAAGGAGGTACTAATCTTTCAGGTGGAGAAAAGAGAAGGATTACCTTGGCTAGATCAGTGCTTAGGGAAACGTCTATATTAATATTAGATGAACCATTAGCTAATCTAGATGAAAAGAATGCTAGGGCAATTGAATCACAATTATTATCAATTAAAGACAGAACTTTAGTTATTATTTCTCATCAATTTAGTTTAGGAAATGTAGATAAATTAGATGAAGTAATAGAATTTAAATAAAGATAAACTATAGCAGGAATATAGTCCTGCTATAGTTATAGAGAGATAATTAAAAGTAAAAAATTGTTGCAGATTTGTAGAAAAATGTTCACTTAAAATCAGGGGGGTATTATTAATGAAAAAAATTGTTACTTATTTATTTGCAGTATTATTAGTATTTTCATTAGTAGGCTGTAATCAAAAGCTAACTGACAAGGATATAGTCACGGAAAATGAGGCGAAGATTAGCGATGAGCTGATAATAGATATTGGAGACTCTGATAAGTTTGATAAAGAAGAGATAGAAAGTGCTATAAAAATTGTAAAAGAAAACTTTAGTTTCCCGGCATCTACTCTGACCAAGATATACTATGATGAGGAAAAATCAAATTATTTTGTACAATCTTATTTAGAGCACGGAAGAGGTCAAGAAAATGAAGTAAAAGCTGAAGATATTATAGTCCTATTAACTGATTTTGATGTAGATGATTCAGGCGATAATCCTGTTTTAAATGCAGATTCAACCTATGAAGATTATATTTGGATATTAATAAGAGAAGATAATAAAAGCAAATGGAAGATTGACGATCAGGGTTATTAGTATTACTTTAAGATTTATAAAGTAAATATATTATTTGGTTTAGTTACGCATCATTTATAGACATACGATGGGGACATTCCTCAGAAAGCTCGACCGTCTTGCAGAGGTGTGTCCCCCAATCTTATGAATCAAAATAACAAATGTATGGAGGTTTACATCATGAAAACATCAAAAACAACAGCAATTGGTTTGTTAATTTGTCTTACTAGTCTGTATTTAATGAATGAAATGTGGCTTAAAGACGGGGTACTTGAGATTTTACCAGTCTTGGGGGTTTATGTATTCCCAATTGGCATAATTGTAACATTAATTGGTTTATTTAAAAAAGAACAAGACTAATAGATTTAATTCATTGTTGAATTGCGGCACATTCTTTACATTTGGCGAATAAAAAGAGGTGGATAATATGCTTAAAAGGTGGAATATTATTTTAAATTATGTAATAGGTTCGTTTACTGGCGTATTTATAGGTTATTCCATATATAAATATTTTGATTATATAAATCATCCTGATTTGTATGTGGCTCAATCGGCACCTTGGTATACAAGTATTCAAATACAAGGCTTAGCTACTTCTGTAATTATATTTATTGCTATTATTCTCAAGCTTCTAATAAAAAGAAAGATGAGAAACATTTAAGGACAATTAAAAACTAAATAAAGAGTCAATTCAACAGTAAGAGTAATCTTACCGTTTTCTTTGAATTAGCTAAGAAATACTTTTTATCCGAAAAAAGTATCTAACGGATTATCCATAAAATGAAAAAAATGATTAATAAGAATAAGTCAATATACTTTGAGTATATTGATTTATTTTTTTCAAAAAAGTTTAATGAATATTTAATGAATGAAAATTTATCTAAAAAAAATATATATCTAAATTTGACAGTTATCTAATTTAGATATACAATAAAGAAAATATAATTTATGAGGGGGCGGGATAATGAAATTAATTATTGAGGATAAACCCAATATTTATTGGGAGGCAAATGCTATTGTAAGAAAAATTTTAAACCATAAAAAAGGAGATCCTGTACACATCATAGAAAATAGGGATAGTTTTGTCTTATATGAAGATAAAGTTGATCAAAAATATAGTGATTTAATAGAGTTTTATGAAAAGGTTTTTGATGAATCTTTAGATGTTTTAAAAGATTATTCAGAATGGAAAGAATTATTCAGTGTCCAATCAGAGCAAGAGAATTACGGATTTTTTCAAACAGTAACTCGACTTACCAATGCAGAAAAGGTAGATGAATTATCGAAAACAGAATTTTTTAATGCTTGTCATTATCATCTTCAAAATTTAAATGCTGAAGAAGAACAAATAAATTTAGATGATGTAGAGGAGACTAGAAGAGCTTTTAAAGAAATGAAAGATAGAGCATTTGATGCAGATTATTATATAGAAAAAATTATGGCTGCTGAGTTAGATAGTGATGAAAAAATTAAAATCATAGACTTATTTCAATATGCAGATGATAGGTTTGATGCTTATATTAAGCTTATTAAAAGGATTGAAGAAATTTATTTAAAATATTATGGCAATGTAGAGCATTATATTAAGTCTAAGGTAGAATTATTTTCTTCTTCAGGGAAGGATGATGCTAAAAATACTCTAATTGCGAAATTTATAGATACTGAACGCTGGAGTTTTCGAAGTGATGAACCTATTTATTTGTATTTTTCAATTATCAATAGAGATACATTGGGAATGACAATTACCATGGATGAATCCATAAGATCCAATATAAGTTTTGGTATTTTATTTGAAGAACTTACAGAGCTACACAATAAGGTAAAACATGATGCGGAGCTTTTTATTGAACAAATGAAAGCTTTAGGAGAAGAAAATAGATTTAATATTATGAAACTATTAAGTCAAAGACCATATTATTTAAAAGAAATTGCTTCTACTGTAGGGCTTACTCCTGCTACAGTTTCTCATCATATGGACCAGCTAATTCAGGCGGAGCTAGTTTACATAACTGCCGAAGGACGGAAAGTTTATTATCATGTAAAAAATGAAAAAATTAAGGGCTTGGCAGAATTATTTGACCAATGGGCAAAAGGGGTGTAAAAAAATGAAGTATATTCAAACTGCATCTAGGAAAAAAACCATTCAGCGAATGCTTGATCCAGTCACTAAAGAGATTTGGTTTAGTATGATTTTACATGGAATAG
>DAIMNI010000048.1:0-18063 GCA_036720245.1 Tissierellia bacterium
AACTAAATCCCTTATTAATATACTTGTCCTTGGAAATTTTTTCATTATTATAATTTCTTACTAATATTTCCCTTTCAATTGCCTCTTTTGAAATCCCTGTTTCATTAGATATTTTATCTATATATACATCTTTTTCAATGGGAGATTTTAATTTCCTTAACATTTTAGAGACTTCCTGAGTAAATTTAATTCTTTCCTCTGGATTAGATATATTGTATTTTTGTTTGTATCGAAATATATTATAATCTATATAATTTAGAGCATTTTTCATTAGTTTTTCAAATTCTTTAACCCCTTTTGCTTTCATAAAATCATCTGGATCTTGGTTTAATGGAAGTAATATTACTTTAGCTTCTATGCCTTCTTTTTTTAATATATTAATTGCCCTTGTAGTAGCATTTATCCCTGCATTATCAGAATCATAGCATATAAATATTTCTTTTCCATATCTTTTTAATAATTTTCCTTGTTCAGAAGTAAAGGCAGTGCCAAGGCTCGCTACTGCATAATTAATTCCATTGTTAAATAGGGCTATTACATCCATATATCCTTCCACTAATATGATTCTTTCCCTATTTGAATGTTTTCTAACTAAATTTAGGCCAAATAAATTATTTCCCTTTGAAAAAACTAAAGTATCCTTAGAATTTAAGTACTTTGGCATGGTATTATCTGTTACCCTACCACCAAATCCAATTATTTTATCCCTAGTATCTATTATGGGAAATATTATTCGATTTCTAAACTTATCATAATAACCGGATTTATCCTTTCTAATTCCTATTAATCCTGCCTTTTCTAGATCTTCTTCTTTATAATCTTTTGCTAATAAGTATTTATATATTCCATCCCAGCTATCATCAGCAAACCCAATGCCAAATTGATTAATAGTTTTTCTTTTAATATTTCTATTTTGTAAATACCTTAATGATTTTTCATTTTTCATTAGATTATAATAATAAAATTTTGCAGCCTCTCTATTTATCTCATATATTTTCTCCTTTTCTAATTCTAATTTTTTGTCCTTTTCGCTTTTTTCCACTAAAGGTATGCCTAGTTTATTGGCCAAATACTCAGAAGCCTCTAAAAAGGACATATTCTCCATTTTCATAATAAAAGATATTATATCTCCTCCCTCACCACATCCAAAACAATGGAAAAATTGCTTTGTTTCAGATACAGTAAAAGATGGGGTTTTTTCATTATGAAAAGGACATAATCCTACAAAACTACTCCCAGTCTTTTTTAAAGGTAAATATTCAGATATAATATCCACTAAACTAGCATTTTCATGAATTCTCTCTATTACTTCATCATTAATAATATAAGACATTTTTACCACCTTTAATCCTTTAAAAAACACACTCTATTTATATTCGACAAAAATTTAAATAATCCTTCTTTTTTTAAAATTTTTCCCAAGCTTTTGGAATAAATAATTCTTTAAATAAATTGACCGCAAATCTATCCGTCATTCCTGCAATATAATCACAGATCATATCCTCTTTGTGGGCGTCTTTTTCTTTATATAGTTTCCTATGTGCATCTGGTAATTCTTTTAAATTATTATAATAATAATTATAAATCTCCCTTATTATATATATAGCCTTGCCTTCTTCTTTTTTAGCAATACTATTTAAATATACCCTATTAAACATAAAATCTCTTAATTTTTTTGTATAATATTTTATTTCTTCACTCATGGATATTTCTTCTTTCCCCAAACTATTATTTATTACATCTAATATCATAGTATTTATTCTTTTACCGTGGGTTTCTCCTAATACATTAGTACAATCTATAGGTATATCAGAATTTTTAATAATATTTCCCCGAATAGCATCATCTATATCGTGATTTATATATGCTATTCTATCTGCGATCCTCACCACATGCCCTTCTAATGTTTCTGGCCTCCCATCCCCTGAGTGATTTAATATTCCGTCTTTAACCTCTTGTGTAAGATTAAGGCCTATTCTCCTGTCCGAGTGTTCTAAATAATCTACTACTTTTATACTTTGTTCATTATGCCTAAATCCTTTAGGATTTAGTTCATTTAATACTTTTTCTCCTGTATGACCGAAAGGTGTATGCCCTAAATCATGGCCTAGGGCGATAGCTTCCACTAAATCTTCATTTAAATTCAAAGCTCTTGCCAAAGTTCTAGATATTTGTGCCACTTCTAAAGTGTGAGTTAATCTAGTTCTATAATGATCCCCTTCTGGGGCTATAAATACTTGAGTTTTATGTTTTAGTCTTCTAAAGGATTTGGAATGTATTATTCTATCCCTATCTCTTTGAAAGTCAGTGCGAACAGGGCATTTCTCTTCATATAAATCCCTCCCCTTGGAATTTTCACTTAAAAAGGCATAGGAAGATAAATTTTTCTTTTCCCATTCTTCTATTTGTTCCCTGATAATAACCATATTATATACTCCTTTAATTTGAATTAAATAAATCCATTGTTATATATATACAACATAAATTCCAATAATCCTTTATTTTTTTAAAAGTTTTTAATGTATTTATAGATAAAAAAAAGTGTTGTATACAACACTTTTTTAATCTAATATAAATTCTCCGAAATTTTCCTTCATATGGTCTATTACTATGCCTGCTGTTTCCTCTACGGCTTTATTGGATACATCTATTACTACACAATTTAGTTTGTCCATTATCTCTCTGGAATATTCAAGTTCTAATTTTATCCTTTCTATACTAGCATAGTTTGCATTATTTTTCAAACCTAAGGATTTTAGCCTTTCTTGTCTTATTTCATTTAATTTGAAGGGATTGGCTATTAATCCAAAAACCCTTTTAGGATCCTTTAAAAATAATTCTTTAGGTGCAGGTACCTCTGGTACTAGGGGAACATTGGCTACTTTGAAATTCTTATGAGCTAAATACATGGATAGGGGTGTTTTAGATGTTCTAGATATACCTACTAATACTATATCAGCCATTTTAATTCCTCTAGTATCCTTCCCATCGTCATATTTAACAGCGAATTCTACTGCCTCTACTTTTTTAAAATACTTTTCATCTAATCTCCTTATAAGCCCTGATTCCCTTTTAGGCTCATATCCTAATACGTATTCTAATGAGTTTAGTGTAGAAGTCATTAAATCTACTGTAGGAATATTGTATCTTTTCCCCATTTCTATTACATAATCCTTTAATTTTTCAATTACTATTGTATATATTATTATGCATTTTTCATATTGTGCTTCTTCAAAAACTTCTAGTATTTGATCCTCATGGGTTATATATGGAAATCTTCTAACTTCATATTTTATGGGATTAAATTGGCTTATAGCAGCCTTGGCTACCTGTTCTCCTGTTTCCCCAATGGAATCCGATAATATATATATTATAATATTCTTGTCCATTTTTTCCCCCCTATTCATTATTTCCTAGTTCTACTAGAAATCTAGTAATTGTAGTTTTAGTAATTACACCTATTATTTTGTAGTTTTTTTCTTCTCCATTGATTATTTCCTCAACTACTGGAACACTATCTATTTCATGTTCTATTAATTTCATAGCTGCTTCTAATAGGGTTTCCTCTGGAGTAGTCAATACTATATTGGGCATTCTAGTCATTATTACTCCCACTGGAGTATTGTGTAAATTTAAACCCCCAATGGCATTTTTTAAAAAATCCTTCCTACTAATTACTCCAGAAAGATAACCATTAGTAGTAATATATATAGTCCCTACATCCTCTAAAAACATAGTTACTATGGCATCATATATTATGGTTTCTTCATCTACCACTACTGGAATAGCTTTTCTATCAGAAACCTTTGCCTCTTTAATTTTTTCAGATATAAAAGAAAAAACAGTTTTGCCAGTATAAAAATAACCTACTTTTGGTCTGGCATCTAATATGCCTGACATTGTCAATATGGCCAAATCCGGTCTAAGGGTAGATCTAGTTAAATCCAATTGTTTTGCTATATTTTCCCCAGTTATAGGTTGATCATACTTGACAATATTGATGATTTTTTCCTGTCTTTCAGTTAATTGAATAGAAATCACCACCTAATTCTAAATAGTTTCTATTGTCTTACTAATTTAGATAAATCACATATTAATAACATAGTTTCAGAGATTTTGGCCAATAGGGCTAATCTATTTTCTCTTATACTACTATCTTCTACCATTACCATTACTTCATCAAAGAAATTATCAACTGGCCCTTTTAATGCTATAAATATATCTAAGGCCTTATCATATTCCTTTTTATTAAGAGCCTGATGTACATCTTCTTCTATATTATTAAAAGCTTCATATAGTTTAATTTCAGCTTCCTCTATTAATAAATCTTCTTTAATTTCTGTGCTATTAGATTTATCAGAAAGATTCACTACTCTATTAAATGTCATTATTACATCTTCAAATCCATTTTTCTTTAAATAATTATTAATCTTATCTGCCCTAATTTTTAAATCATATATATCATCTATATCTGTACTTAGTACCCCATCTATTATATCGTATCTTATGCCCATATCTATAAACATATTTTTAATTCGTCCATTGAAAAATTCTAGTATTTGGGATTTAACCTCTTCATAATTAAATACTAAATTGTTTTCATCCACATAAATATATAGGGAAAAATCTATGATCTCCCCTAGACTAAGACTTATTTTCCTATCTAGGATAATATTAATTATTCCTAGAGCCTGTCGTCTTAGACCATAGGGATCTTGAGATCCTGTAGGCTGTACTCCAATGGCAAAAGAACCTGCTATAGTATCTAATTTATCTGAAATACTTAATATAGCTCCCGCTGTAGTAGTAGGTAATATATCTCCTGAAAATCTAGGTAAATATTGTTCAAATATAGTAGTACTTACTATTTCATTTTCTCCCGAATGTTTTCCATATTCCATACCCATTTTACCTTGCAATTCGGAGAACTCTCCTACCATATTGGTGACTAAATCTGCCTTAGAAAGATAGGCTGCTCTTTCTAAATTCTTTTGGGTCTCTTCTCCTAATGCCAAATAATCCCCAATTTTTCTAGATAGCCTTTGTACCCTCATAGTTTTATCATAAAGTGTCCCTAATTTTTCTTGAAAAACTACATCGTTTAACTTTTCTACATAATCCTCCAATGGGATTTTTATATCTTCTTCATAGAAAAACTTAGCATCTTCAAGCCTTGCTCCTAATACCTTTTCATTCCCCTTTACTACTATATCTAAGTATTTTTCATTTCCATTTCTAATAGTTATGAAATAAGGTAATAGTCTTCCCTTATCATCTGCTATAGGGAAAAACCTAAGTTGTTCCTTCATAGGAGTTATAATTACATCCCTTGGAAGGGATAAATATTCTTCTTTTATTTTTCCAATGGCAGGTTTAGGATATTCTACTAAATAACTAACTTCATTTAGCAATTCATCCTCTACTAAGAGATTTCCACCCTTCTCTTTTGCCAATCTTTCTGAACCATATTTTATTATATCTTTTCTTTTCTTTTGATCCACTATACAATAATTGGCTTCTAATTTTTCAAAATATTCATCTACTGAATTTAATTCTATATACTTTTCTCCTAAAAATCTATGACCATAAGTAATATTACCCACTTTTATTCCTTCTAGTTCGAATTTTACTATTTTCTCATTCATCATAGATACTATCCATCTAATAGGACGAGCAAATCTCATATTCTTTCCCCCCCATTTCATGGATTTAGGAAAGTTTATAGATTTTATTATATTTGGCATATTTTCTCCTAAAACTAATTCTGTTTCTTTTCCACTCTTTATTACATTGCCAAATATATATTCTACTCCATTATACTCTTCTACTACAATTTGAGATAAATCTATTTTTTGCCCATCCATAAAACCTTGTAGGGCCTTGCTAGGATTTCCTTCATTATCATAGGCAATTTTCTTTGTGGGGCCTTTAACTTTTAACTCTAAAGTTTCTTGTTTATCATATAGGCCTTCTATAATTAATGTAAGCCTCCTAGGTGTAGCATAAGTTTTTATGCTTTCGTATTTTATCCTTTCTTCTTTTAATAAACTTTTCATATTATTTTCTAATTGTTCTAAAGCATTATCTATTAATCTCGCTGGTAATTCTTCTGCACCAATTTCTAATAAGTATTTATTGTTCATCCTTTATCCCTCCATTCTTTAATAGGGGATAGCCTAATCCTTCCCTTTGTTCAATATACTTTGATGCAACTAATTTAGCTAGTGCTCTAACTCTTGATATATAATGGGTTCTTTCTGTAACAGATATGGCACCTCTTGCATCTAATATATTAAAGGTGTGGGAACATTTTAATACATAATCATAGGATGGGATGACTAATCCCTCTTCTATACTAGCCATTGCTTCTTTTTCATAAGTATCAAATAAGCCCCTTAATGTATCTATATTGGCCTTCTCAAAACTATAAATAGAGTGTTCTTTTTCTGCCATTTTAAATATATCCCCATAAGTAATATTTTCATTCCATTTTATATCAAAAATGTTGTCAACATCTTGAAGATACATAGCAATCCTTTCTAAACCGTAGGTTAATTCTGCAGATTCTAAATCGCAATTAATACTTCCTACTTGTTGAAAATAAGTAAATTGAGTAATTTCCATACCATCTAACCAAACTTCCCAGCCTAAGCCCCAAGCTCCAAGTGTTGGTGCCTCCCAATTGTCTTCCACAAATCTTATATCATGCATTAATGGGTCTATACCTATTATCCTTAAACTATTTAAGTAAAGTTCCTGTACATTATCTGGCGAAGGCTTTAAAATTACCTGTAATTGATGATGTTGATATACTCTATGTGGATTTTCCCCATAGCGGGCATCTTGAGGCCTTCTAGATGGTTCTACATAGACTACCCTCCAAGGTTCAGGCCCTAAAGCCCTTAAAAAAGTATGAGGATTCATAGTTCCTGCACCCTTTTCCACATCATAAGGTTCTAATATTATACAATCCTCTTTACTCCAATATTCCATTAGTTTCAGAATCATATCCTGAAAATACATTATAGTTTAACCTCCCTTTTTGATTAAGTAAAAATAAACACAAAAAACCTTTACATCCCATATAGGGACGAAAGGTTACTTCCGCGGTTCCACCCTATTTAATACCTAATGGTATTCCCTTAATAAAACATGCTCAAAAGTGCCTTGTCAATATTGTATTAGGCTTTCACCATTCCTAATTCGCTATTATTAAATATTAACTTTTTCTTTTTCATAGCATAAAGGTTTAAACTTCCTATAGATAACAATTTAGCAAATAAACTTAAATTTGTCAATGAGAATCCGTATTTCTATCTACTAAATTGTTTATATTGATTACTTTTCCATCTTCTTTTTCTACTTCTATAACACATTTAGCTAAAACCGCAGAACCTAATCCAATTAATGTAAGGGGAGCCGATATAATACCTCCTAATATGGCCGCATTAACTGGAAGATTTAAGATTACATTTCCATCTTTTTTAATCATTATCTTTGTAACATTTCCCTTTCTGAGAACTTCTTTTAATTTATCTACCATTTTATCCCCTTTTTCAGAAATATTACCGGCCCAAGAATTCCTATTGTCTTCAATATAGATAATGGCACTTAAGACATCCCCATCGGATATTTCTAAGGCCTCTTTTGCTTCCTTATAGGTGCAAGATGTTCTAGCTACAATTGTATCTATTTTTTCTAATATTTCACTCATATTGAATACCTCCATTCTCCCTCATTGATTTTATCATATTTAAAGTTTTAAATTCTCTCCTGTCTATCTTATTCAATATATATTTTACCATAATTTCATGTAATTTAAACAAGGTATCTTTAGGAATTTTTAAAGAATGTAATTTATCTAATGGAGTGTATAATAAAGCCCTCATTGCACCATACATATTTCCATCCATATACTCTGAATATCCCCTACTTAGGCATTCATTACATACTATTCCGCCTAATTCTACATTAAAACCAATTTTTGTAAAATCCTCGTTGCCGCAATTTACACATCTATCTAAAAAAGGTTTATAGCCTAAAAAAGATATATATTTTAATTCATAAGCTAAAATAAACTTTAAAAAATCCCTATCTAATTGAGACAATATCATAAGGCCTTTTTTTAATAATAAAAACAATTTTTCATTGGCCTCTTCATCTAAATTAGAAGTTTCCATTAACTCTAGTAAATAAGAACCATACATTAATCTATTTAAATTTTCCCTAATAGAATAAAAAGAATCTATTATTTCAGCCTGATTTATATAATAAAAGTTTCTCCCCTTATATAAATAATAATCATTATAAGAAAAATGCTGGGTATTGGCTATTAATTGGGATTTAGGTCTATAAGCTCCCCTTGCCATGGCATGAATTTTACCATGTTTTCTACTGTATATAGTAAGTATTTTGCTAGTTTCTTTAAATCTCATTTCCTTTAATACTATACCTTCAGTTCTAGTATGCATATTTTACAACCTTTCTATTTATAGCCAAAGTATTTTAATTTGTTTTCTTTTTCCCTCCAGTTTTTTTCTACCTTTACCCATAATTGTAAATTTACTTGGCTTCCAAGTAAAGTCTCTATATCTTCTCTAGCAGTTTGCCCAATTTCCTTTAGCATTTTTCCGCCCTTGCCTATTACTATACCTTTGTGAGATTCCTTTTCACAATAAATAGTAGCATTTATATCTATTAAATCCCTATTTTCTCTTTTAGAGACTTCTCCTATAGCCACAAATATGCCGTGGGGTATTTCCTCTTGTAGATTTTCTAAAGCTTTTTCTCTAATTATTTCAGATATTATAAATCTTTCTGGTTGGTCTGTAATCATATCTTCGGGAAAATATTGGGGCCCTTCTGGTAATAAATTTTTAATTGCCTCTATATAGGCTAATGTATTTTCCCTATTTATTGCAGAAATAGGGATTATTTCATGAAACATTTTCATAGCATCATATTTTAAAGTTAATTTTAAAATATCTTCTTTATTTAATTTATCTATTTTATTAATTAATAATATAATAGGAGTTTTAATACCTTTCAATTCTTCAATTATATAATTATCTAATTTCCCAATTTCCATACTATCATCTACCATAAAAGTAATTACATCTACTTCTTCTAAAGTAGATTTGGATAACCTTAACATATATTCTCCTAATTTATTTTTAGGCATTTGAACCCCCGGAGTATCTAAAAAGACAATTTGATAATCAGAAGCTGTATATACTAATTGAATTTTATTTCTAGTGGTTTGAGGTTTATCAGATATTATTGACACTTTTTCCCCTATAATTTGATTTAATAATGTGGATTTTCCTACATTTGGTCTACCTACAACTGTTACAAATCCTGATTTATACATTTTATCACTCCTATTTGTTCTCTTTTAAATCCTCTGGTCCGAAACTATAAGGCAATAATTCCTCTAATGTATATTTCTTATAATCTTCTTCTGAATTAGCTATTATGATAATGGCATCCTTTCCAAATTCTCGTATAACCTGTCTGCACACCCCACAAGGATATGTAAAATCCGAATCTCCCACTACTGCTATAGCCTTAATTTTTCTATTCCCTTCTGATATGGCTTTAAATATAGCAGTTCTTTCAGCACAAATTGTAGGCGAATAGGAGGCAATTTCAATATTACAGCCAGAAAAAATTTCGCCATCTTCTGTCAATACTGCTGCACCTACTCTAAAACCTGAATATGGGACATAGGCTATTTTTTGTGCCTTTAAAGCTTCTTTTATTAATTTTTTTTCATCCATATTATGCACCCCTTTAATATATTTCAATATCTGGATTTGTTTTCACTATCTGTATCCAAGTAATTCCTGGATTTAATACTATTTCTTCCCCGTTTTTATTAAAAAATTTAGTTTTCCCACCTCTAGATTTTTTTGACCAATTTATATCTATAGCTTTTCCATTTGTAATATATTTACCAGCACCTTCTCCAATTAAATCTATATCTAATCTGCCTTCATTATCTATGATTTTAGTATTAGCCTCTTGTATAATTATATTTTTTGCAGTTATTGGACTATTGTCTAATTCGTCAATATGTGATTTCCCATCTTTCTCTCTATAATATAGTTTTTCCTCTGAATTATATTTATATGTGGTTTTATTGTTTTTAAAATAATTAATTGTTATTTCATTTGCATCCGTTCCTTCTATATCCTTGTCTTCTTCCTGAAATTTAAAACCTTCATACTCCCCATATAATTTGTACTTCCTTTCCTCCCCAGTTTTTCTGATTATTTCCATACTAGTATAAGTATTATGAGGAGCCTTTTTCCCTACATTTTTATTTTTCCAAAATACTTTATTAGAACTAGATAAACCATCTATATCGGCAACTTTTAATTGAACAATATCTTTTTTAGCCTGAGGACTACCTCCTACTCTAACATATATAGGATCATATTCTAATAAAGTAGTTATAAAATAAGGTCTAGAGGATCTAATAGGTCCAATTAATTCTGGCTCATTTATCAAATAAATTCCCATATATCTAGTATAGGGTGCCTCTACTAAAAATTCATAAACTATTTCTGCCTGAGATAATCCAGATTGCCATCTAGCACCAGGATGATTGTCAAACATTACTGCTACTGGTCTTCTATTTATTTTAGTTTCTAAGGCATATAGACCAGATATAGGAGAAGGTATGCCCTCTTTTTTTAATTCTACGCTTTTTTCTGTTTCTGCAATTGATTCTGTATCATCCACATTTTCTAATATTTCTTCCTCTATTAATTTAGTTTTACCCCTTGTACAACCAGTCAATAAAAGTAAAATCAGTATAATACAAAATTTTTTCATAATTTGGTACCTCCATCATCCAATAATTTGAAATACCAGTACTCCTATTATAGTTCCTAATAAAGCACCTACTATTACCTCTAAAAGAGAATGAATTCTCCCCTCTACTCTACTTTCAGCAACTAAAATAGCCATAAAAAAGGCCAAAGTAGATACCAACATATTATTGGCTAAGAAGGCTATTATAGTGGCAATACAAAAAGAAACTGCTGTATGTCCAGAGACTACCCCACCTTGAAAAGGAGTTCCCCGGCCCTTGTAAAATATAGTTTTAAAGGCTATGGTCAATAATATTACCAAGACCAATGCTACAAAGGTCAAATTTATGGAAGAGTTTTTTAATTTATATAGTACTAAATTGGTATAGGGATTTAATCTATCAAAAAACAATAAATAGCCTACAACCAGTGCATTTATAGCTGCAATTAAAACTCCACCTGCTGCAATATCCTTTGCTATTCTAGCTAATGGATGAAATTCATCAGTTATTAAATCTACAGTCCTTTCAACTGCAGTATTGAACATTTCTGCCATAAACACAAAAGCTATAGTTATAAACAGTATTAATAGTTCTAATTTTGTAAAGTCAAAAAATAAGGATAAAAATATTACCACAATAGCTGCTAAAAAGTGAAATTTCATATTTCTTTCGGTTTTTAATGTATATATTATGCCATTAACAGCATAATTGAAACTTTCAATTAAAGATTTAGATTTCATTTTATTTTTTCCATCACCCTTTTTTCTTTTTCTCTCATAACTTTCTTTTCCTCATCTTCCATATGATCATAACCCATAAGGTGAAACATACTATGAACTGTTAAATAAGCCATTTCCCTAATTAAAGAATGTCCATATTCTATAGACTGCTCTAAAGCCTTTTCCCCTGAAATTATTATATCTCCTAATAATGGTATATCCCCAAAATTATCATCTAAAGGAAAAGATAATACATCCGTTTCCCTATCTATATTTCTATATTCCCTATTTAAATTTCGTATTTCTTCATTATCTACTATGGATAGACTTATTTCATAATCTGTAGATTCTTTTTCTAATAATAAAGATTCCCTAATTGCTAAATTTAATATTTCTATTATATTTCCATCCACATCTATTTTTTCCTGTCTATTATCTATATAAACTTTCAATCAAACATCTCCTTTGTTCTTTTCTAAATTTAAATCTGGATATTCTATTCTTTCATGAAATATTCCCATTACTGTGGCAGAAAAAGCATTAGCTATGGTGTTTAAATCCTTTAGAGTTAAATCACATTCTTCTAATTGCTCATCATCTAATTTGCCTTTTATAATATTTCTTATCATTTCTTCAATATTTTTTTTATTTGGCTCCTTAATAGATCTAACTGCCGCTTCAGTAGAATCTGCTAACATTATTATGGCAGCTTCCTTTGTTTGAGGTTTAGGCCCTGAGTATCTATAATCTTCTAATTTTACTTCAATGTTTTCTTCATTTTTCTTTGCCTTATGATAAAAAAACATTACTGCAGTATCTCCATGATGCTGTGCTATAATATCTATTATTTCCTTTGGAATTCTATGCTTTTTTGCCAAAGCAATTCCATCTTTAACGTGATTAGTAATGATCAAAGTACTCATACTAGGCTGTAATTTATCATGGGGATTATCTAAACCTAATTGATTTTCCTTAAAAAAATATGGCCTACTAAGTTTCCCAATATCATGATAATATGAACCAACCCTAGCTATTAGTGGATCTGCTCCTATGGCCTCTGCTGCCCTTTCACTTAAATTTCCTACCACTATACTATGATGATAAGTCCCTGGGGCTTCTAATAATAATTTTTTCAATAGAGTCTGATTTGGATTAGATAATTCCAATAATTTTAATGGAGTAACAATTTCAAATACATTTTCCCAAATAGGTAATGAACCAATGGTTAGCACTCCACAAAATACCCCATTAAGAAGGCCATAACTAGATCTAGATATTATATCCATAAGTTCCAATTTCTTTATAAGACCAAAGGATACTATAGTTAATACGTTAAATAAACCAACTAATAGGCCATTTAATAATATATTATATCTTTGATGCTGTCTAGTTACCAAATATGCTCCTATACTACCACTTATTAAATACATTGCTATTATAATTTCATCTAATTTTAAAATGAAACTTAGTATAAAAGATATAAATATATTTACTATTAAAGCTAGTCTTACATCTATTAATATAGCTACAAGTAATGCAGCAGCTGTTACAGGCATAATATAAGGGGATATACTATAAGTTCCTTCAGAAATTAATATAGTAGCAGTTATAATTATAATTAAAATCAATAGCTTATGTCCATCTAATACCTCTTTATTAAACAAATACACATAGCCAAAGATTACTAGTTGCAATAAAACTACTAATAATATTATTCCCATTGCAGTGCCTTTATCATATCCTTCCTTTTCCTTAAGCAGACCTAATTCCTTAATTAAGACTAAATCATTACTATCTATAATATCTCCTTTTCTAACAATTACCTGATGTTCTTTTATAATTACAGGTTCTATTTTTGCTACTTCTTCATCTTTTCTTCTTTGAGTAGCCTCTTCATCTACAAATTTATTGGGCTGAATAGTACTAGTTAATAATGCCACACCTAATTGTTTTTTGTCCTCGGAAAACTCTATGGATTCAAAAACCTTTTCAATATTGGCTTTTTCATACTCTAAATCTTCTTCTTTAATTCCCACTCCCATTATTTGATTAATTAGATCATTAATGTTACTTTCAAAATTATCTAATTCTTCTGGTTTTAATTTTAAGGCAATATAATACTCATTTTTAGAGAGAAGTATTCTAGATTCTGCCCCTAAAGCTTCTGCTTTTTTTGAAATAGATAAAGATTCATCTCCCTGAAGTTCTCGTACTCTATTAAAAAATTCTTTAATATTAGATTTCATAGACATTTGTACAGAAGGGCTTATTCTATATCTAGGTTCTACCGAGGCAGCCGCCTCCCTTTTTAACATTTCAGTGGCATTTTTATCTTCTATTTCCTTTGTAGCCCTAATTTCTAATGGTGCTTCATCTCCAATTTTAACATCTATTCTTTTGGTTTCTACCTTTTGAATAGTAATAAAAAAAAGGACTGCTGTAAATATTACAAGCAATAATCCATTAATATAGGCTTTTTTGTTTTTCATATAAAAGTTTTTTTTATTTTTTTCATTCATTTGGGATTTCCCCCTTATTTATCTCCTTTTGCTTCATAAATCTCATAGGCTTCAATAATTTTTTGAACTAATGGATGTCTAACTATATCGTATTTACTCAAGTGTACTATATCAATCCCCTCTACATCCTTAAGAATTTTAGAGGCTGTAACCAAGCCCGAATTTCTACCTCTTGGTAAGTCAATTTGAGTAATATCACCAGTTATTATAGCCTTTGACCCAAAACCTAATCTAGTTAAAAACATCTTCATCTGTTCATTTGTAGTGTTTTGGGCTTCATCTAATATTACATAGGCTGAATCTAGTGTCCTACCCCTCATATAGGCTAAGGGTGCTACTTCTATTAAACCTTTTTCCATTAATTTTACATAGGTTTCAATACCTAGTATATCAAATAATGCATCATAAATTGGCCTTAAATAAGGATCTACTTTTTCTTGTAAATCTCCAGGTAAAAACCCTAAGCTTTCCCCAGCTTCTACTGCTGGTCTAGTTAAAATTATTCGATTTACCTCCTTATTTTTAAAAGCATTTACTGCCATGGCCATGGCTAAGTAGGTCTTTCCAGTACCAGCAGGGCCTATACCAAATACTATATCATTCTTTTTAATACCATCTACATATCTTTTTTGCCCTAAAGTCTTAGGCTTAATACTCTTTCCAGAGGCAATTATACATACTACATCATTTAATAAATCCTTAACTTTTTCCTCTTTTCCCTCTAATATCAATTGAATAGTATATCTAAGTTCTTGTTTAGTAAGTCTTTTTTGGTTTTCAATTATTTCAATTAATTTTTCTATTAATCTTTCGCCTAATTTTGTGGCTAACTCATCTCCTATTAAGGTAACTTTTCCTTCCCTTAGTATTATTTCAATTCCTAATTCCTTTTCAATTATCTTTATATTTTCATCTAATTTTCCAAATAGTTCAGCTATAATTTTACTATCATCTATTATTATTTGTCTTTCATATTTGTCTTTTGCCAAATTGAAACCTCCCTAATTAAAATTAATTATCTGTTTTTCTCCTATATCTTCAATTGCCTCAATAACTATATAGGTAGATAATACCCCATCTTTTATATAGTATTTTACATCCTTAGATTGCACCTTGGCATTTTCAGGTATTTCTTTATTTAATTCTAAAACTCCCTTAATATGAGTAGAGTCTTTAAGAAAATCTATATTCTGCTTAATTTCCTTTAACTCCACTTCTCTATATTCATGAACAAGGATTTTAAAAGGTAGATTTATTTTGCCATTAAATAGTTTCACCTCTTTTATATCTTCATTATAGTGTTTAAAAGGTATTTCTTCTTTAAGAAATTGAAATCCTTTTTTACCTATTTTAATTTCTTGAAATTTTATTGTTTCCCCTGTTTCTTCCCTTAATGTTTTTATAATAGGCTCTTCTACATTAATAGAATATCTAGTATAAGCTAATATTTCCCCTTCAGAGTGAACTAATATATATTTAGTCCCTTCTCCATCTTCCTTCTCCATTACACCTGTTATTAAGGTTTGTCCCTTTTCCACTATATCCCCTTTTCTTACTAGGATTTTCCCATTTCTAACTATAGTCTTTGTTATTACCCCTTTTTTACTAGCCACAATATTACATGGAATAGATTTGTCAATTTGTTCTGGTATTAATAATTGTTCTTTTACTTCTATTAATAATTTAGTTCCCTTTGTTTTTAGAGATACAAAGGAAAATATATCAAATTGATTTAATAATAATCCCTCGATATAATCCTTGTCTAGTTTATATTTTATCATACCTAATCTAATATTTTCTTCTTCTAAAACTTTCATAATTTCATCAGTACTAACTATCTCATTGCCTAAAATCTCAATATCCCATAAAATAGATAAGAGAAATGTTATTAATATTACAAAAGCTAAAATTCCAATTCCTAGCATTTTCCTATTTTTAAATTTATGAAAAGCAAAGGGTAGACCTATTTTATCTACTATTTCTACTTGATGACCTAGTTTCTTTACTATTTCCTTTATTTCTCTAAATCCTTCTATACTTGTTTTTATTTCAAGTACTGTATAGCCTATTCTTTTTATATCCCATAAATATATATCCTTAGTAGCAGCTAGATTTAAAAACCTTTCTAAAGTCAATCCTTCAATTTTAATAATAACATATCCATTTAAATAATGCCATATTTTTATAATACCCATATTTACACCCCTAAATTATTATTTCTAAAGATTCAATATTTCCATTGACTATTATTTCTTCTAGTAATATGGTTTTTAATTCTAAATTATCACCTTGAATTTTTATTACGCCAATAGAAGAATTAATTCTCAGGGTGTTTTCAGTGTATTCAATAATTCCCTTATGATTAGATATATTAATTTGAATATTTCCTAATATGGTTATTTTGGGTAAATCCATAACTATATCCTTAGGTAATTCTAAGGCTTCCGATATATTATATTTTAAATTATCCATTTTGTTTTTCATTTAAACTCCCCCCTAAGTAATTTTATGCCTAGATATAAAGGGGTATTCATAAATGAAAAAAGTTGCCATCCTTCACTGCGTTCAGGATGACAACTTCCTTATTTTCTTAAACTTTTAGGTCTAGATAAAATTTCAGAGTAGATTATACCCTTTAAGATTTCTTCTTTTCTAAATTGTAGAGTTTTTTTATCTTTTATATTGCCTATTTCTGTACCAATTTCATCTTGAATTTCATTATATATATCATTTATATTAGAAAAGGGCTCCTCAAAGGATTTCATTCCTAAAGGTTTTTCTGATTTAACAATTTGAGGTTCTTGCTTTTTAAGAGTTTTCTTCGGTACCTTAGGAACTTTTCCCCTGAGGGCTTTTGTCTCCTTAGCTCTCTTTTCTTGAATTTTCTTTTTATCTTTTATACTCTTTAAAACTATGTCTATAATTATAAAGAGAAAAAGAAAAAATATACCTTTTGGGCACATATTATGCCCCCAATCCTATTTCTTATCGTCTTCGGTCATCTTAGATATGGATTCCCTCATATCTGTGTCAGCTAATATATTTTTCATATTGTAATAGTCCATAAAGCCCATATTCCCTTCTTTTAACGCACTAGCCAATGCCAATGGTACCTCTGCCTCTGCCTCAACTACTTTGGCCTTCATAGCTTGAACTTCTGCCACCATTTCTTGTTCCTTAGCTACAGCCATGGCCCTTCTTTCTTCTGCCTTAGCTTGGGCTATTCTCTTATCTGCTTCTGCCTGATCTGTTTGTAGCTTTGCTCCTATATTTCTACCTACATCCACATCTGCAATATCTATAGATAGTATTTCAAAAGCAGTTCCAGAATCTAGACCTTTGTCTAAAACAGTTTGAGATATAGAATCTGGGTTTTCCAACACATCTTTATGGCTTCCAGAACTACCTACTGTTGTGACGATCCCTTCCCCTACTCTAGCAATTATAGTTTCTTCACCAGCACCACCTACTAGCCTTTCTATATTTGCCCTTACAGTAACCCTAGCCTTTACAATTACCTCAATACCATCCTTAGATACTGCTGCAATTTGTGGGGTTTCTATTACTTTTGGATTTACACTTACTTGTACTGCTTCTAACACATCTCTACCTGCCAAATCTATAGCAGCTGCCCTTTCAAATTCCAAAGGTATATTAGCCCTTTGAGCTGCAATTAATGCATCTACTAAAGTATTTACATTTCCACCTGCTAAATAATGAGCCTCTAATTTATCTACCCCTATGATTAAACCTCCTTTAGTAGCCTTAATCATAGGATTTACAATTCTAGAAGGTACTACACGTCTAAGTTTCATACCTATTAAAGTGCCCATTTTAATCTTTACTCCTGAAAAATAGGCTGTTATCCATAATCCAACTGGAACAAAAGTAAAAAACAAAATCACCAAAATAATTATTAATGCTGCAATTCCAATGGTAAAAGCTGCTCCCGGCATATTAAATCCTCCTCACTATTATTTTTGATCCTTCTACCCTTACAACTTTT